>JAFZFM010000126.1 GCA_017555865.1 Bacteroidaceae bacterium | reverse complement strand
TATGCATGAATCACGAGGGCAGCTACGACAACCTGCAACGTGGCGGTAGCGACTATACAGCTACACTAATTGGCTCGGCAGTAAATGCCGAGGAGGTACAGATCTGGACCGACATTGATGGTGTACACAACAACGACCCACGTATTGTAGAGAACACCAGACCTGTACGCAACCTCCATTTTGAGGAGAGTGCCGAGCTTGCATATTTTGGTGCAAAGATTCTTCACCCCACATGTATCTTGCCGGCAAAGCTCACAGGCACACCTGTTCGCTTGCTGAATACAATGGACCCTACAGCCGAAGGTACACGCATTGACAACAACCTTACACGCCCGGGCGAAATCAAGGCAATTGCAGCAAAGGACAACATCACAGCAATCAAGATCAAGAGCGGACGCATGTTGCTCGCCTATGGTTTCCTGCGCAAGGTATTCGAGATTTTCGAGAGCTACCATACATCAATTGATATGATTTGTACATCCGAGGTAGGTGTATCGGTTTCAATTGACGATGACAGAAGACTTGACGACATAGTTGCCGAACTGCAGAAAATTGGTACAATTACTGTTGACAGGAATATGTGTATAATATGCGTTGTAGGTGACCTCAATTGGGAGAATGTTGGTTTTGAAGCACGCGCAATGGAGGCCATGAAGGATATTCCTGTACGCATGGTATCCTATGGTGGCAGCAACTACAACATCTCATTCCTGGTACGCGAGGAGGACAAGGTAAGAGCATTGCGTTCACTCAGCGCCTCAATCTTTGACAGCAACAAACAGTAAGCCATGAGATTCCCTATAGAGAAATTTTCCAATATTGATACCCCTTTCTATTATTACGATGTCGAGTTGTTGAAAAAGACACTCGACTGTGCAAAGTCCGAAGCCGGGAAATATAAAGGATTTCATGTACACTACGCAATAAAAGCGAATTTCAACCCACGTCTACTCGAGATTATAAGCAGCACAGGCCTTGGCGCAGACTGCGTAAGTGGCGGAGAGGTAAGAGCGGCATTGAATGCCGGCATATCACCCGAAAAGATTGTTTTTGCAGGTGTAGGAAAGACAGACAAGGAGATTGCTTTCTCGCTCGACAACGGAATATTCTGTTTCAACGTGGAATCTATCCCCGAGATAGAGGCCATTGAAACACTTGCTGCCGAACACAACGTTACAGCGCAGGTAGCAATAAGAATAAATCCGAATGTAGGTGCACACACCCACTCGAATATCACAACTGGACTTGCCGAGAACAAGTTCGGCATTAACTACGAGCAGATTGACGAGGTAATAGACTTCATTGAAAAAATGGAGCACATACAGCTCATAGGACTGCATTTTCACATAGGATCACAGATTCTTGTGATGGACGACTTCATAGCTCTGTGCGGAAGAATCAACGAACTGCAAGAGTTGCTGTACGATACACGTGGAATTGTTCTGCCCCACATAAATGTTGGCGGAGGATTGGGAATCAGATACGATGCACCGGACAAATATCCAGTACCCGACTTTGAACTCTATTTTGCCACATACGCCAACAACCTTAAACTGCACGAAGGGCAGCAAGTGCATTTTGAGTTGGGCAGAAGTCTTGTGGCACAGTGTGGTTCACTCATCACAAGAGTTACCTATATAAAACATGGTACATGCAAGAAGTTTGCCATAGTAGACGCAGGAATGAACGATCTTGTACGTCCGGCATTATACGATGCCTATCATCATATAGAAAACCTCACATCGGACAAAGAGGGTGAGATATATGACATTGTAGGCCCTGTGTGTGAATCGTCCGACGTCTTCTGCAAAGACCACAAGATTGCCGAGAGCAAGCGTGGCGACATCCTGGCCATACGCTCAGCCGGAGCCTACGGCGAAGCAATGGCATTCGGTTACAACTGCCGTGAGTTACCCAAAGCGGTATTATCTACCGACCTATAACAATAAAAGCGCCTATAGGCGCTTTTATTGTTATAGATTACTCAAACTTTATTGCTTTTGTCGGTTCTATTTTTGCAATAAGCATTGATGGCAACACAAGCATTAGAACAGACAACAGGAACATGCCAAGGTTCATTGGTATAAGCAACCATGTAAATTCAATCGGAACACTGTCCATGTAATACATTTCGGGATCAAGCATGACCGGCTTGAAATAAAATTGTACCACACAAAACAACAGGGCAAGAACATTACCATAGATCAATCCCTTCCCTATCACTATACAGGCATAATATATAAACACTTTGCCAATGGAGATATTCCTTGCACCAACAGCCTTCATCACACCTATAAAATTGCTCTTTTCAAGTATAAGTATCAGCAAGCCCGACACCATTGTAAAACCGGCGATAAACAGCACAAGAACCAATATCAACCATACTGTCTGATCAAGCACCGCCAACCATGCAAAAAGAGAGGGATAAAGTTCCTCTATTGTGGGAACATAATATCTTGAACTACCGGTATAGGAACATATCTTTGAATGGATAGCCTCCCTTACATTTTCCAATTCATCATAATCTTCTACCGATATTTCCAAAGCAGAGACCATGCTACCCTCCCAACCATTAAGACGTCTTACTGTATATATATCGGTAACAGCCATTGTCTCATCAAGTTCAGTCAGGTGTGTCTCATATATTGCAGCAACAACCATTCTGCGCGCTCTTATACCGTTTTCTATAAAATAGAGGTTTATCTTGTCGCCGACATCAACACCCAGCCTTGTTGCCATGATCCGTGAAACAAGCAAACTGTTCGATGCGGCACTATCGGTAAATAGAGGCATTTCACCGGCAACAATCTCTGCTTCAAGGAATGAACTGTCATAATCGCTGCCAATACCTTTTACAACCAGACCTTCATACTCGCCATTGGCCAAAATCATTCCCGGTTTAACGGCAAACGGTGCTATACTCTTTACCCCATCAATATTTGCCAGGACCGAAATAAGTGAATCATCTGCCTCAACGGGAACTGCACCACCCATCATCGACTCGTAGCTCATCACCTGGATATCACCGCCAAAACCAATAATCTTATCACGTATGTTCTGTTTGAACCCCACAATTATACATATTGAGACAAACATTACAGCTACACCAACAGCTACACCCCATTGGGCAATAGCAACTGCCGGACGCGAAATATACCTCGCACCCTTGCGCATTCCATAAAGTCTTTTGGCTATAAACAGTTCCAGATTCATCGGCTCAATTTTTATATTCAGAATTTCCTGAATGTAAGAATAACAGAATCGGATTGCAGCACCATACCGTTACGGTCGAGGTGTCTTACACCAAAACGCTCATTCTTGGGACTATACAATCCATAATACTTGGCATTGACGGGCGTCTGTATCATTTGTACAAAAAGTGAATCACCTATATGCTGGAAACGCCCCAAACACTCATTGATACTTATGAGTTCAAGCTGTATTGCCCAAAAGCGGTCATCCCCCCTTGTATCTTCAACATGGCCTGCCGGCAGTTTCTCTATCTTTAGAAGTTTCCAGAAACCTCCCAAATCACCATTTTCATCCTCTTTTTGGCAAGAAGCAAATAGAAGCACCGAAAAAAGCAAAAGAAATATCCTTTTCATTATTTCAACATCTTTTTCAAGTCAAACACATTCTTTCTTGTAAGGGTTATCATTCCGCCGAAGTTGTCTCCATACAAATCTCCACAATCATATGCAAATGACGTTGATATACTCCAATTCTTAAGGAATGATGGTTTAAAAGTAAATTCCACAAGCCCGGATCTGTTAACCTTTATATCCTTGAACGGTTTCCTGTAGCTTCCCCAATTATTGCTCTTTGTAAACAACATTCGGTATCCAAGCCAAGTAAAAGGTTCTCCTTCGACACCAAAATGGAATGCTTCAACACGATTATTGTAGATATCAAGAGTGCCATCGGTATTATATACCGGCGATGACACGAGAGGAGTTCCAATCATACGACCATAATTGAACCATCCATTATAGTTATAATGCCAATAGTTGTTGTCACGACAACTCACCTGATCTGGAATTTCACTTGTAGAATCGTGATATACCGGCCCCGACTGATTCTTCAGATTGAAATATTCAACAAGTACATTCTTAATCCAGGTTCCATTCTTTATTTCAAGCTCCATCCCCACAAGTTG
>JAFZFM010000125.1 GCA_017555865.1 Bacteroidaceae bacterium | reverse complement strand
TTTCTCTGCCACTATTTAGGCGATAAACGATGTTAGAACGCTCTATGTTCGCCATTTCTGCAAGAACTGTTACCATTATGCTGGCGATTGGGTTCGCCTCTCCTGTGGCGTTCAGGGTGTAAATGCCGAGGTTTTGAATATATACACTAACACCCGCCTCGTGCAACATTTCAAGGGATTTCAAAACTTGTAGGGTAGAGCGACCTAAGCGTGAAAGCTCAGAAAGGAGCAAAAAGTTAGCATTTTGGCTAACACAAAAATCCAAGCACTCCATTAGCACTGTTCTGTTCTCGTTCTTGGTTGCTCCGCTTATATGTTCTTCGTATGTGCCAATAATGTTATAGTCGTTGCTGTTGGCAAAGCGTGTCAAGTCCTCTATCTGTCGTTGGGTGTTCTGTCTGTCGTTGGTCGATGAAACTCTGGCGTAAATAACTGCTGTACTCATATTGCTATCTCTTTGGTTCACAGGCTAAGGTACCAGGAAAGTCCTGTTCCTGCAAGCTCCTGTGGTAAAAAATATCAAAGAAAATTTTGAATACAGAAAAACATGTTTTTTTTGATTGAATACAGATTTATTTGAATACAATTAAAAAATGAATACACGCATAATATAAACCTACATATATTCTATGCTTAATATATTGATTGAATATTATTACCACCCTTGTGAGAAAATGTAAGATTTTATATTACAATAAGCGGTTTTATTATCAATATGTTATGTCTATATATATGTAATGGCAAGGTAGTTTACTAATACCTTGCCACGCAATTAAATGAGTTCTAAAATGCTGTAACTCTTTCTGCCGTTCTTGTCTTGGAAACGAAGAACTCTGTTTAGGAATGTCATAAAGAAATACAAAAGACTGTTGTTGTCTAAAAACATTCTTGGACTGTATGCTATTTGCTCCCTTGTGAAAAGGTCTTTGAGAACATCGCTGTTTATCCTTACCTCTAAACGATACAGCTTCTTTGGGTTGCTGTTATTGTCTAAAATGTATTGCTTGTGACTCTTGCTCTCAATCTCTCGTTTCTTGTTGTAGGCGTTGAGAGTGATGTTCTTGTTCCTTTGTGCCACCAATACGCTGTACTCCTTAATTCTGTCGAGGTTGCCGACTCCTATATAAAGAATATCCTCAATCAGTTGTTTTCGGTCTGTGATTTTAGTGCCGTTAACTATTGGAGTGTACTCCTTGTTCCGTATTAGTTGGATAAGTTTCTTGGGATAATTGCAACTGCTGTCAATGGCGATGTCCCAATGAGTGAAGTTGTTAAACACAAGTCCTAAAGTATCTTCTATGTATTCGAGGTGCAACAGTCTGCTGTGTTGCCAATTGTGTTTTAGATAGAATTGCTTATTTTCTACTTGCAACCATACAAACGACTGCATAGCCTCATCGGTGTCTGCTTTCAATCCCCATTGTAGCGTGCCGAAGACTTGCTCTGTGAACTCTTGGAAAGTGTTGTCTTTATAGTCAAGATAGACTATTTCATAAATGTAGTTAAAGTGAGTGCCTTGCACTTGCCTTAATCTGTACCCCCATTCGGGGTGTTCAAATTCTTCTGTTGGATTATCTCTTAAAATGTTTAGATAACTGTTTTCTGCCAATGTGTAGCAGATTTTCAATTTGTCAATAATTGGTGTAAATTCATTGCTCATTCCTTTTAATGTTTTTACTTGTATTAGTTCTCTCTTGCCATACAGTTCTCATTGCTTCTGCTATGGCTTGTTTGTGCTGTGGAGTCTTGCGATACCTTTTCATCGCTTGGCTAATTCTCTTGCGTGTAACAGCACTCTTTTTTCTCCCACGCAACGCCATTGAAATTTTGTGTTTTGTCTGTTCATTCATAGTGTTGTCCTTTTTACTATAAATAGTAGGTAGGTTGAAAAAATGTAGAATTTTTTCAGGAAAATTTTACAGACAAAACAGTTCTTTAGTAGATAGACTCTCAAAACGGTTTCCTCAAAGGGGTTACCTATCTTGCAAATGCTTGAGCTACTATCCTTGCGTGTTCATCTTTGTTTACCTTGATGTATTTGAGGAAATTGTCCTCTGTGGTGTGTCCTGTGATTGCCATAATACTAATGCTTGGGACACCTTTGAGATACATATTGGTGGCAAACGAACGCCTTGCAGTGTGATTCATAACGAACTCATATTTGGCACCGTCGTTGATGATTGTCTTTCCGCCCTTTACACGGGATAGGGTAGTCCTTTCGTTGATGTTGGCAAGTTTAGCGCATAGACGGATATGTTTCAAGCAATGTGTCTTGTCTATCCCTTTGGGAAATTTACCTCCGTATTTAGCAAGTATCTCCTTTACCATTGGGTGCATTGGGATAACGACAGTGGCGTTTGTCTTGCGAGTGTGAACAACCATAGTGTCGTTACTCCTTATCTCAACATTGGAGAGGTCTTGCCAATCGCCAAAGCGTAGTCCAGTCCAACAAGCGACAATGAACAGGTCTCGTGTTTCCTCTACCTTTGCTTTATCGCCGACAACTGCCTTGACCGCCTCATCTTCAAAGTTGATAGCATACAACCGATTTATTTCTTCCTCTGTTAGATAGATGTTATCTACATCTTGGCATTTGGTTGTGTAGGAGTGATAACACTTGTCTATCTCAATGTTGTTAAGTTCTGCCTCTTTCAACCATACTTTGATTATACTGAATGTGCTTGCAATGGTGTTTGCTGAATACTCTTGTCCTAACAACCAAGCAGTCAAGCGTTCTTCAAGGCGATTGTCAAACAGTTGCCAAGTGAGTGTAAGGCGATTGTCGTTACAGAACTCTTGCAAGCGTTTCAAGGCATTGTAATGGTTGTAGATTGTACCGCTGACTATCTTGCGTTGGGTTGTCTTGTTTACCATTTGCTTTTTGCGTTCAATGTAGTCTTGTATGAATGTCAAAGGTCTTTTCTTGATGTTTGTGTCCTTGCCATTGATTTTGCATTTGAGGTAGTTTTCAAAGTTCTCTTTCGTGTGTTCAATCTCGCCCTCTGTGATTGCTTTTGCATAGTCGTTGCAGTAAGAGAGTATCTGTTTCAGTGCTTTGTTTACCTCTTTATTATAGCGTAATTGTACTGCTCCAATGGCAGGGTCTTCTGTTGCCCTTTCGCCTATTTGGGTTCTTGTTGTCTTTAACCAATACTGTGGCTCAATGAGTAGTTTAGTAAAGACTCTTGCTCTTTGCTTGTCGATTGTAGTTGTCAACCAAATTTGAGATTTGTTGCCTACAGATTTGAGATTGAAATTGACTCTCATAGTAAATTTACGGTCTATATAAAAAATATTTTCTACCATATAAAAACTGTTTTTGACTCATTATTTTCTAAAGTATATGGGTGGCATATAGAAAAGTCAAGGGGCAAAAGCATTTTTTTTAATTTTTTTTCAAAGGTATCTGGAAAATCTCATTTGCTCAAATGATGGCAACTGCTACTGGTGTCAAAAACTGGTGTCAATTTACATTTATTAGCTATTATGTTAAAATACCCTCCAGAGTGTCCTGGAGGGTATATATCAATGAAATAACCTCTGCTTTTTGAGGGCAGAGGTTATTCAAATATGCTTAAAATTGGGTTTTAATTACTCCCACTCAATAGTAGCACTGGGTTTTGGTGACATATCGTAGCATACACGGTTGATGTTTGGAACTTCGGCGAGTATGCGGTCGGTAATCTTCAATAGGATTGGCCATTCAATCTGTTCGATAGTTGCTGTCATTGCGTCAACTGTGTTTACGGCGCGGATGATTACAGGCCAGTCGTATGAACGTGCGTTGTTGCGTACACCTACTGACTTGAAATCGGGTACTACGGTGAAGTACTGCCATACGGTCTTGTCAAGGCCGGCGTTCTTAAACTCCTCGCGCAGGATGGCGTCACTCTCGCGCAATGCCTCAAGACGGTCGCGTGTGATTGCACCAAGGCAGCGAACGCCCAAACCGGGGCCTGGGAATGGCTGACGGTATACCATGTCGTATGGCAAGCCGAGCTCGAGACCGCAAGCGCGTACCTCGTCTTTGAACAACTGCTTCAATGGCTCAACCAATTCGAACTGGAGGTCTTCGGGCAGACCGCCTACATTGTGGTGGCTCTTCACGCACTTTGCAGTCTTGGTACCGCTCTCAACAATGTCGGGGTAGATTGTACCCTGGCCCAAGAAGTCGATGCCGTCGAGTTTGCGTGCCTCTTCCTCGAATACGCGGATGAACTCTGCGCCAATAATCTTGCGCTTTTCTTCTGGGTCGGCCACGCCTTCAAGAAGGTTGAGGAAACGGTCGGTGGCGTCAACATATACCAGGTTTGCACATAGCTGGTTGCGGAATACCTCTACAACAGCCTCGCTCTCGCCCTTGCGCATGAGACCGTGGTTCACGTGTACGCAAACAAGGTTCTCGCCAATAGCCTTGAGCAACAGGGCTGCTACAACAGAACTGTCAACACCACCCGAGAGTGCGAGCAAAACCTTCTTGTTGCCAACCTGACGGCGGATGAGCTCAACCTGGTCGTTTACAAAGTTGGTCATGTTCCAGTTCTTCTCGGCCTTGCATGTATCGAGAACGAATTCCTTTACAGCCTCTTTTACGGCCTCTACGTCGTTGCCAATCTCGGCAATCTTTACTTCGCATAGTGCCTTGTCGTGTCCGGCTGCCATAACGGGGAATCCGGCATTGTATATATCGTGGTTAACGTCGATGGCTACACCGTCGATAACGTTGTTTGGACCACCGTTTATAATTATACCTTTTACATTTGGCAATGCCTTGAGCTCGTCAACTGTTATGTCGTGTGGATATATCTCGCTGTATACACCCAATGCGCGTATTGCGCGTGCAAGTACTGTGTTCTCGTGGCTTCCCAAATCGAGAATTACAATCATGTCCTGTTTCATATTCTATAATCTATTTATTGTTTTCACTTATCTGACGCGAAGTTACTGCTTTTTGTCTTCTTCTACAATAGGACAGTAGCTAATGTTTGTGTAGTAAACTTAAAAAACAAGAGTGAAAACCGCATGGTCTCACTCTCGTTTATGTGCGCTGTTATTTCTTCTCTTTCAAGAGATCGCGTATTTCGGTAAGCAATACTTCTTCGTTGCTTGGTTTGGGCGCGGGCGCAGGAGCTGCAGGGGCAGCAGCCTCTTCTTTTTTCTTTTTCTCGGTCAGCTTTGTAATCACGCGGATAGTAACAAAGATTGAAAGTGCGATGATAAGGAAGTCAACCACGTTCTGGATAAAGTTACCATAAGTCAAAGCTGATATAATTTTCTCTTCGCCGTCAATAATTTCTGACTTGAATACCAACTTGAGGTCCTTGAAATCCATACCGCCAATAAGGTTACCTACAAGGGGCATGATTATGTCGTTTACCAATGAAGTTACTATTTTGCCGAATGCACCACCGATGATAACACCGACTGCCATGTCAATCACATTTCCCTTCATGGCGAAGGCTTTGAAATCTTTAATAAAACTCATGGTACTTTTTCTTTTTTAGTTAAAATTATTGCTGTTTGTCTATTTGTGCAACAAAGTTATATAAAAAATGAGAATTGCACTCTTTTTTGTAGCCAATTTATGACCTTTTCTTAAAAAAATATCAGCTTGCTACAGTTTGCTTAACTTTATTCTATGGTATATGATATGGCCGTGCTAAAAAATATTTTCGCTTTTATTTATTTTAAGTTGATATTTGCTTTGTATGTGAAAACATTTTGTTAAATTTGCAAGGGAAACCTTGCGAATATAGGCTGCACTCGCAGTAAAATACCAAAGCAAGCTTTGCATTTTGCTCATTTGCACTATATTTGCATCGTAAAACTCTGCGATAATAGGCTGCGCTCGTTGTAAAACATTAAACAAGTTTATGTTTCACTAGCTTGCGCTGTTATTGCACGGTTGGAGTTATAAAATTGGCTGTAGAGGTATGAAGACTGCAAAAATTGTGTTTCTTATATTACTTGTGGCACTGGTTATGGTGTCGTGCCGCACAGCCGAGTATTGCAACTGTGGATGAATAATCCTAGATGTATAAAAGAAAAACGAGATTTTTTTAATTATAAACGTTTTAATTAAATTTTAAGAAAATGATTAAACTTGGTATTAACGGTTTCGGTCGTATCGGCCGTATGGTTTTCCGCGCAGCAGTGAAGAACTTCGCTAACGACATTCAGGTTGTAGGTATCAATGACCTTCTCGATGCTGATTACTTGGCATACATGTTGCGTTACGACTCTGTACACGGTCAGTTCGACGGTACAATTGAGGTTGAGGGCAACTACTTGGTAGTAAACGGTAACAAGATCCGTTTGACAGCTGAGATGGATCCTGCTAACTTGAAGTGGGACGAGGTAGGTGCTGAGGTTGTTGTTGAGTCTACAGGTTTCTTCTT
>JAFZFM010000124.1 GCA_017555865.1 Bacteroidaceae bacterium | reverse complement strand
TTGGCATCAAAGCATCTATAGTGGTTGGTGCGTTGTCTTTTACAGCAGCGCACAACTTTTCAAGAATCTCCTCCAGCTTATGGCAGTTTGTACCCTCCTTTGGAGACCAGAATTCTGCTGTAAAAAGTCCATCAAACAGCAGTTCGTAAGTCACGCCATCCAAACCATTCCCTTTTGCAGTGTAAGATGATGAAAATACCGCAGCATAGAAAAGTTCATACAGGCTCTTTGCTGTTTTTGGAGAGACCTTACAACGATACTCGTTTACCTTGACATCGGGAGTGATACCCGGATTGTACTGCGAGTCCGAGCCAAAATAGTAGAACCAGATATTCTCCTCGGCAACCCTCAATACAAATTCCGATGTTGAGCCGTAATAACAGCAACTTGATTCACCACCCCAAGATGGATTTACAGTGAATGCAAAACGTGTTTTACCATAATCGGGCAACAGCAGACTATCCTTCTTTACAGCATAATCATCCAAAACATCCTCGGGATAAGGAGTAACAAACCTGCCTGTAGGAACAAGCCTGCTTTGGGCACTTGCCATAACAGACAACCCCGACACAAAAAGGATAAAGAAAAAAACTTTACGTGACATACCTACTTATTTAGACAAAATGAGACAATTTCAGTTATTTACATTACGCTATCTTATCGTACGCAGCCTTTATCTGCTTCAGCGCCTTTTCAAGCACCGAGCGTGGGCAGCCAAGGTTCATTCGCATGAAACCCGAGCCCTCCTCTCCGAACATTGCGCCGTCGTTCATACCAACCTTTGCCTCGCGGATAAAGAACTCTATCAATTGGTCGTGTGGCAATCCAAGACCGCGTGCGTCAAGGAAAACAAGGAACGAAGCCTGTGGACGAATCATACCCATCTTTGGCATGTTGTCTTTGAGGAACTGTTCCATATAGTCAATGTTAGCCTCTACATATTCAAGCATCTGCTCAACCCATTCCTCACCCTGTTCGTAGGCTGTTGCAACAGGACCTGTTGCAAAGACATGAGCGGTATCGAGTTCGCTCTTGCGCAGGAAGGCGTTGTATCGGTTGCGTATTTCCTCGTTCTGTATAATGTGGTACGAGCTCTTCAGGCCGGCGATATTGAATGTCTTGCTTGCAGCCATAAAGGTAATGCTATTATTCTTGGCATCTTCGCTTACGCTAGCAAAGGGAGTGTGCTTATAGCCTTTGAGGGCCATATCGCAATGGATTTCGTCACTGATGACAAGTACATTGTTCTTTACACAGATATCGCACATGCGCTGCAGCTCCTCCTTTGACCATACACGACCACAAGGGTTGTGGGGGTTACATAGCAGGAACACCTTGCAGCCCTTGATTTTCTCTTCAAAATCGGCAAAATCAATCTCAAGCTGACCATCAACCAATTTCAGCGAGTTGAACACCAGTGTGCGCTCAAGATCATGTGTAACATGGTGATAAGGATGATACACGGGTGGCTGTATCATCACCTTGTCTCCGGCCTTTGTGAAACACTGGAGTGCAAATGAAATTGCTGGCACAATACCACCCACAAAACCTATATCCTCGGTCTCTATCTGCCAACCGTAGCGACGCGACACCCAGCTCTGGATAGCAGGACGCCATCTTTTGCATATATAGCTGTAGCCAAGCAGTTCATGACTAAGGCGGTTGCGTATTGCCTCGACAATAAAGTCGGGGGTTCTGAAATCCATATCGGCAATCCACATCGGAAGTATCTCCTCGGTTCCGAAAATTTCCTTTACATTATCGTACTTCAGACAGTCTGTGTGTTTGCGAAGTACTATTTCGTCAAAATTATATTTCATAGCAACTATAATATTTCTATCTTTTTATCTTTGCTGTTGTAGCGCAGGTTTGAATCGTTTATAAACTCCTCCAAAACACCTCTCTGCGACAGTTCTTCAACCGAACCTTCGTGCATTGCTCCCGATGATATTATCCATAATCTGTCGGCAAGCTGCACAGCAAGTTCAACATCGTGGGTTGAAACGAGTATTGCCTTGCCGGTGTCGGCAGCAAGTCGCCCGAAGAGTTTGAAAAGCGCAACCTTGCTCCTGAAATCGAGAAAAGCAGTAGGCTCGTCAAACAACATTACCGGTGTCTCCTGAGCAAGCGCTTTGGCTATCATGCATTTCTGTTTCTCGCCGTCGCTGAGTGTTGCCACTACCCTGTCGGCAAACTCCGTAACTCCCATTGTGGACATTGCGGTCTCCACAACTGCCTTATCTTTGGCCCTTAGATTACCGAACATGTTTGTATGCGGTGTACGTCCAAGAGCCACAAGTTCGCGAACTGTAAGGGAGTGGTTCTGCACATCAGTAAGCACAACCGAGGCTTCACGTGCAATCTCTACAGCCGACAGTGTGCCAATCTCACCAGCGCTGTAACAGACTTTTCCGGCGAGTGGTTTCTGAAAGGCTGCCAGAGTGCGCAACAATGTCGACTTGCCGGCACCGTTGCAACCTACAAGAGCCACAACCTCGCCACTACATAGTGTTGCATTGACACCACCGACCACAACACGGTTGCCACGCTTTGTCGTATAGCCGGCATCCAGGTTCTCTATTGTGAGCAATGGCGTCTGCATGTCAAAAATTTACTTATACTGCATCCACTCGTTGAGTTGTTCAAGAATCTCATTCTTCATATCCTCGGGCATATTGAGGATACGTGCTCTGTGACTGCCACCGGGCTGGATATAAACCTTGACATTCTGTTTGTTACGGTCACGCAACCAAGTGATACCACTTGCTGTCCATGGGTCAACCTCGCCATAAATGAGCAACATCTTGGGGTCATTCTCGGTATAATAATCGGTTGTGAAACGGTAGCTGCTGTCGTCGAACTTCACATCGGCAAACTCCTTTGGAAGAAGTACGCGCTTGAGATAGCCCTCAATATCCTCCTCGTCAACATACTTGTGGAATGGTTCTATATTGTAGCCATAGTAGCCAAAGTCCTTGACTGCCTGAACAAAGAATGACTCAATGTTGCTGCCTGCAGCAAAATAGTCGGGACCACACATCTTTACAAAATACTCAAATATGGCCTTGTCGTCGCTGTCAAGTGCAGGGATTGTGTTTGTAGGAGTACCCCACTGCCACATTGAGAACTGATACTCAAGAACAAGAAGGTCGTAGATATTTGATTTGGGCACACGGAATACAAGATTATTATTGAGGCAATACTCGTCGAACATTGGCATTAGACGCTCTTTGCGCTCGAAAAGCTCAATCTGGAAGTTGCGGATAGCATCGCGATCGGCCTTTGTGGCTACACGCTCAAGGAAAGACTCGTGACGACCGTCCTCAACAGCACCGCTCAATGGACCTACATAAGGAACTGAAACGTCAAGATCCTCGGGGAAGTGAGCGCGGAAGAAAATAGATGTAGAACCTCCTTTGCTTATACCGGTAGATGCCCATTTGCCCGAATAGTATGGCTTGAACGAGGTGATGATGTTATGGTAGTCGGTCATTGAATTCTTCACTGTGAGATATTCCCAGTTACATGGCTGTGGCATTGAGCCGGAGAAATAGCGATACTCCACAAAAAGGATATTGGCATCCATAATATATGTGAGTTCCTCCATATAACGTGGTGAGTTAAATGCGTAATCGCCACCATATCCCTCAGTTACAACAACTACCGGACGATCGTAACCACGGTGACCAAGCATTACACGCTGCTCAAATGTTCCGGCAGCAGGATTTTCGGGATCAAGAAGCTGTGTAACCTTCATAAGGTAGTATTGGCGTGTTGTATCGGCCTTCTCAATCTTTTCAAAGCTGCTTACGGCTTTGATCTTTTTCAGCATTTCCTCTACATTGCAGTCTTGTGCAAACAGCACGAATGTCGACAACAGCAACGAGCTTAACAGCAGAATTTTCTTTTTCATAACTATTTGGTTTTAAAGATTAATTACCCTCCTTTTTCAACCATGCACCAAAAAGGCATAGTTTGCATAATATTTCACAAAATTAAGCAAAGTTAGGGGTAAAGCAAAACAAAAACAGCATTTTATGAAAAGTATGGCTGTCATAACAAATAAAACAAGGATGTACTCCATTGAAGTACATCCCTGTTGTTGTCAATTGACCGCTTTATTACTTAGAGCAGTAGAATGGCTCCATGTTATTGCGCTCAATATCCTTGAAGTAGTTTACAGTACCAACCTTCAACTCGGCTGTTGCAGCGTCGTCACAAACGATGATACCGCTCTGGTGCATCTGGAGAACGCTGATTGTCCACATTTGAGTAATATTACCCTCAACTGCGTGGTAAAGAGCCTGAGCCTTGTTGTGGCCGTTTACGAGGATAAGAACCTCTTTTGCATCCATAACAGTACCAACACCAACAGTTACCGCAGTCTTTGGCACCTTGTTGATATCATTGTCAAAGAAACGAGAGTTTGCGATGATTGTGTCGGTTGTCAAAGTCTTGATACGTGTACGTGAAGCAAGTGA
>JAFZFM010000123.1 GCA_017555865.1 Bacteroidaceae bacterium | reverse complement strand
TGCACGAATCAAGACATGCTTCTTTTCTTTTCCACACGCCTCTTCAATACCATTATTATGCCTTGCTTTTAGGCAATACCAGATTCAGGAACACACCCACCAGAGCCGCCAATCCAATACCTCCAATAGTGAAACAGCCATATATTATTTCGGCACCGCCAATACCAAGTGTAAGAATCAACGACGCAATAACCAGGTTACGAGTATTGCTCATGTCAACCTTGTTCTTTACAAGACTGTTCACACCCACTGCGGCAATAGTACCGAACAACAACAGCATTATACCTCCCAGCACAGCGTCGGGGATGCTTTTCAGCAATGCGCTCATCTTGCCCAATACCGAGAACAGAATACCAAAAATTGCCGCAATGCGAATTACTGCAGGGTCGGTAATCTTTGTAAGCGAAATGGCACCGGTAACCTCGGAATATGTTGTCACCGGAGGACCACCAATGAACGACGCTGCTGCACACGCCAAGCCATCGCCCAGCATAGTGCGGTGCAATCCCGGTTTCTTTACAAAATCCTTGCCGGCAACCTCGTTTATGGCATATATATCACCAATATGCTCAATTACCGGAGCTATGGCAACAGGAAGCATGAAAACCACAGCCTCCCATCGCATGCTTGGACGCACAAAATCAGGTAATGCAAACCATTGGGCATTCAGCACAGGTTCAAAATCGACCAGTCCACACACAGCCGCAGCAATATATCCAACTATAATGCCCGATATAATTGGTAAAAGACGGAACAACCCCTTGCCATACATTGACACCACAATGGTAGTAAGCAACGCAACAATAGCAATAGTCCAGTTACCCGAAGCCATTTTCACACCGGTACCTGCCAACGACAAACCAATGAGCATTATCACAGGCCCCACAACTATAGGCGGGAACAAACGGGCAATGAACCCCACTCCACGCCAACGCACAATTGCACTCATCAAGCCATACACGGCACCCACAGCCACCAGTCCCGACAACGCTCCAGGCAAGCCATACAGTTCAGTAGCCTTTTGAATGGGAGCAATAAATGCAAAACTGCTGCCCATGAAGACCGGAACCTGCCCCTTGGTAATAAGATGAAAAATCAATGTACCCATACCGGCAGTAAAGAGAGCTATCGAAGGGTCCATTCCAACCAACAGAGGCACCAACACAGTTGAGCCAAAGGCTACAAACAAGAACTGCGCTCCCACAACAGTCTTTTGCATATAACCAAGTTTATTTTTGTTTTCCATACCAATAGTATTTAGTTAAGTATTACGCAAAAATAGCGTTTTTTACACTATTCAATACCTTTTTCCAAAATAAATTATATATTTGCCACATTAACATTAAACACTGAACTATGGCTTTACATATAATTGACCACCCATTGGTGCAGCATAAGCTCAGCATTATGCGCAAAAAGGACACATCTACCATCAAATTCCGCAAGCTGCTCAAGGAGATAGCAATGTTCATGGGCTACGAGGTAACCCGCGACTTCCCATTGACCTATGAGGAGATTGAAACCCCGCTAATGAAGATGAATGCCCCCAAAATTTCGGGCAAGAAGGTTGTTATTGCACCAATCCTTAGAGCCGGTCTTGGAATGGTCGAGGGACTCACCACCCTCATCCCATCGGCGCGCATTGGCCACATAGGTATGTACCGCGACGAAGTAACCTGCCAACCGGTATTCTACTACTACAAGATGCCTGCCAACAAGGAGCGTCTGGTAATTGTCACCGACCCCATGCTTGCTACCGGAGGCAGCGCCTGCGACGCAATAAAGCGTCTCAAGGACGACGGTTACAAATCCATCAGACTCATGTGCCTTGTAGCTTCACCCCAGGGCGTACAGGCTGTAACAGAGCAGCACCCCGATGTTGATATCTATCTGGCAGCACTCGACGAAGGTCTGAACGAAAAGAACTACATTCTGCCAGGACTTGGCGATGCCGGCGACCGAATATTTGGAACAAGATAACCATGACACAGGAGATATACTTTGCAGGCGGTTGTTTCTGGGGAACAGAACACTACTTCAAGCAGATACGCGGCGTTGTAGCCACCGAGGTAGGTTATGCCAACGGCAACACCCAATCACCCACATACCAGCAAGTGTATACCGACACTACCGGATATGCCGAGACCGTGCACATTGTCTACAACCCCCAACAGGTAACCCTGCAGTTACTCACCGAGCTGTTCTTTCGCTCCATCGACCCCACATCGCTAAACCGTCAGGGCAACGACATTGGCACACGCTACCGCACCGGAGTGTACTACACCTCTGCTGCAGAGTTGCCATTGCTGAAGGATATTTTCAACAGGGTTGAGCAAGCCATTGGCAAACCACTTGCCGTGGAACTTGAACCACTGAAGAACTTTTGCAAGGCCGAGGAGTATCATCAGGACTATCTTGGCAAAAACCCCGAAGGTTATTGTCACATCCCCCACGCACTCATGGCCATGGCCCGCGAAGCCAACAAAGAGTAAAGCACAGGCAACAGCACTGCATCAACAAGACAAATACCAACATGCACCGGAACTTTACAGAGCCGGTGCATGTTTTTTAGCCTCAACCCACAAACCATCTCCACAGCCCACCAATCAGGCAATAGAACAAAACAGGCCACACAATTCCACCAGAGCAAGAAATTCACTCACATACAATAGAGTTTCAATAAAAACATATAACTTTGGATACATGAAAATAGAAGAAGCCATACTATACTGCCTTGCAAGCCAAAATCGCGGAATGCGCACCGAACAGATTGCCGAAATGATAAACCGCCATCGGCTCCACACCCGCAAGGATGGACAACCGGTCACACCCAATCAGGTTTATGCCGTTGTGTGCCGTTACCCAAACATGTTCACCAAGGCAGAAGGACGGATTATGTTGATGATTTGAAAAAGAATTGATTATGAAGGATATATTAGGTGAGGAATATAGGGGAGATTCCAAGTTTGTTGCAGAATGTAGAAAATTGCAATCAATCTATCGCTATGAAATTGGTGAAGCAATACGTCCCTACCATGGTAGGGATGGTCTGGTGCATTATTA
>JAFZFM010000122.1 GCA_017555865.1 Bacteroidaceae bacterium | reverse complement strand
GAGGCTATGGTACAACTGGCATGCTGCAAATTGATGCTTAACAAAATAATTGAATAATTTTTAAACAGTTTCTTAAAGTTGATTTTTAATTTTAAGGTAGAATATTAATACTTAGTGCTCCTCTTGTTTGTAATCAAGAGGAGCTGTCACATGGTGACTGAGGAGATAAAGTAACAGAATTATATCTCCTCCGTCGGCTGCGGTCCAGCCTTACGGCACTCCTTTGTGAAGCTAAAGCTTAGTGCTGAAGCACACTCCTCGGGAGAGCTAAAGCTCTCTTCGTCGCAAACATTGCTCGCCCGCAATGTCGTCGCAAGCAACGCTCCCCCGCGTTGCCCTCTTCAAGAAGAGGAGAACTAAAGTCTTTTTCTTAAAGTTGATTTTTAATTTTAAGGTAGAATATTAATACTTAGTGCTCCTCTTGTTTGTAATCAAGAGGAGCTCCGCAAAGCGGTGAGGAGATAAAGCAACAGAATTAAATCTCCTCCGTCCGTCACGGCGGATGTTCCATCCGCTGTAATTGAATGTCAGGGTCTGTGACCCGAGATAATTATAAGGGGTTGTAAACCCCTGCCTCAATACCCTTGGATTGCAAATCCAAGGGGACAGAAGAAACAGCCCTTTAAAGCATACAAGCCCAACCGAATTTTCTTGCTATCTCTTTCAACAGATTGCGATCCTTAACGGGTATTATTATTTCAACGGTCTCACTCTCACTGCCACGAGCAGATATGTTGGCTGTATCAAGGTCATACTGTGTCTGCATATTCATCCAAACATCAGCTGGCACTCCCAATACTTTCTCAAGAGCCACAGCAACATTCAAAGACACAGAACGCTTGCCATTGATTGTCTCACTCAAGACAGATGCCTTGATGCCTGACTCGGCAGCCAACTGCTTCTGTGTCATTTTCCTCTCCTTCAACTCATCCTTTATCATTTCACCGGGATGGGTCGCTACAAACGGTGTCAAACTTTCCTTATTCATAATGCTTTGATATTTCCAACAACAATGCGTTCACAACTATACCTTCTTCATTGGGAGAACTATTGAACAACAGGCGGTACTGTCTGTTTATCCAAACGGCATCCACGCCGTTCAAGTCTCCTTTCTTCTTCTCATAATGGAGTGACTTAATGCTGTAGAGGTCTTCTATGCGACGGGCAGCCCTCATGTAGTTCACAACCTTTACATACTGCTTTACGACATCCTTCGCCAATTTACGGTACAGGCTGTTCGCTGTCGTGCCGCTTACATACAACTCCTCCAATGCAGCATCTTCAAATACTATCTTCATTGTAATAACAATTCAATCATCATTCCTACTGCAAATATAATATGCTTTTTGAATAATTCGCAAATTTGCTAATTGTTTTTCTGTAAAAACAATTCCATTCCGTTTACCTCCAGTAGAGGGGGAACTGAAAATGGCCACCCTAACCCACGGGTAAAAACTCCCTCCCTACTGGGGAGGGCTGGGGTGGGGCTAAAATTCCGATATTGGTACAACCTCAATCCTGTAACCGTCCTTTTCAATCGTGCGTTTGTCATTGTTCGTGACTATTACAAGGTTGCTGCACTTTAATTCCCCGGCACATTCAATAATGCTGTCAACTTCGCGTTTCCCGGTTTTTGGGCTGCTCATATCGTAGCAGACCTGTACAAGACGTTCTATCTGTGTTTCTTTGCGCAGAACGAAATCTACCTCCTTGTCATTTCGTGAACGATAGTAGAACATTGTCTTTTCAACATCATATCCACGACGTATGAGTTCGATGAATACTTGATTCTCGAGTAACCTTCCCAAATTCTCACTCAAAGAAAAGGCTTTTGATGTAACAAACCCGTTGTCAACCACATACACCTTTCGGGGCGCCTTCTTCATCTGCTTCAGTTTGTTGTTGTAGCGTGACAAGTAATAGAAAATAAATGGTTCATGTAAATAATCCATATATTTCTTTGTGGTGTTGACGCTTGAGAAACCAAGCTCTGTCGTAAGTTCATTAGCACTGATTGGATTGCAGAAGTTCGAAACGAGATATATGGCAAGATTATTCAGGTCAGTTATATTACGGACATTGTGGCGCTTGGCGACATCCTTCCATATGATAGAATCAAACAACGTGTCAAGATAACTACGAGTCAACTGACGTGACGCTACGACTTCCGGATAACCACCGTTTCTTAGATAGTCATCCATTAATACATAAGCGTCTGTCTGTTGTTCTGCATTCACTGAATGTAAATCCAACTTGTTCCAATCGAAAAATTCCTCAAGGCTGAATGGCAACATCTCCACTTGAAGATACTTGCCGGTCAGCACCGTGGCCATTTCACTGCTGAGCATTCTGGCATTGCTGCCTGTTATTACCAGATTCTTTCCCCTTCTGTAAAGCTCACTGACCCATAAATCCCACGCATCAAGATTCTGTACCTCATCCAGCAATATATATTCATAACCGGGGTAGACCTCGTCCAACATGCGCATGACAAGATCCGCATCCCAAGCATCCAACAATGAATGATTGTCGAAATTCAAATAAGCGAAATTCTTATCACGTAACATCAATAACGCTTGTGTGGATTTACCTACTCGTCGAGGACCTGTTATAAGCTTTATCAGATGGCTGTTAAGCAATAGGTCTACATTCTGATTATTTCGACGCATCAGATAAGGACGTGATACCAGCTCATCACGTTCTTTGCGTTGGTTAAGAATGATTGTCTTCATATTATATATTGTCTATCCGAATGCAATGTTACTATAATTTATTCAATTTGCAATGTGTATTGCATAAAAAAGTGCTTATTTTATGCAGTACAGATTATTTAGTGAATAAAATGGGACAAAGTGTTGCCTTTGAACGTGCGTTCTCTGTCACAGCGGATATGTTCTCCGCTGTAAATGAGTACCAGGGTCTTTGACCCGAAATAATTATAAGGGGTTGTAAACCCCTGCCTCAATACCCATGGATTGCAAATCCAAGAGGACAG
>JAFZFM010000121.1 GCA_017555865.1 Bacteroidaceae bacterium | reverse complement strand
TATTATTCTCACCCTCAAGGCGGATTGTATCGAGCCACAAATCTGTTGCAGCATATGGGAACTTGTCAACAATCTTGAAATAACCGTTTGACATCTCCTTCTCAAAAACGATGTGCTCATTCTCGAACATCTCCTTGGGGAACACAGGACGTGGATACTTGCGGCTATTGACAGGCATCATTGAGTCGGGGTGCTGGTTCTCGACATACTTTCTCTCGCCCTCGCTGAAGGTCAGATACTTGAGAACATGGAAATGAGGATAGTATTCGCGCAAAGAGTCGATATCGCTCACCTTCATCGAAGTTGGTTTAAACGCCTCGCTATTGTAGTTGAAGTGGCTACGTGCAAGAGCAATCATCTCATCCCAAACCTCGTTTGTTGGTACATAGATTGTATAGATAGAGTCCTCTACATCAACATTACCGATACCGTTCCATGGGTTAAGCCACTCGTTCTCTGTTGTGAATACAGAATCGAGGTATGTCTGTTCACCATCCACTACAGGACCAAGAATACTCTGGTGCTCATTGAACTCATACTTATTGAAAGAGTAGAGGTAGTTTGACAAAGAGTCGATACTGTAACCACCGAACATGCTTGCATCGTTTGCAAAGAACTCCCAAATGTTGTACTTGTACTCGGCAGCCTTCTCAAGCTTGTGGAGCACACCGTTCCATGCACGGATGTTGGCTACGGCAATTCTACAATCGTCGAATTTATAGCCTTCGGCATAAGAACCTACGAATGGAGTCTTCTTGTCGTTAAGCATCATAATACGGTTATTCTCATCCAGAACACCATTCGCCGGACGAAGGTGATTGGCAACGTGCGCCATGACGAAGGTCTTGAAGACCTCGTCACGCTCACCATTATTGAGTCTCTAAATCAAACCATCCTTAATCTCGGACAGAGCCTCATTGACTGGAGCCCACACTGTATATACTCTCGATTTGTTGAAGAGAGAGTCAGCACACTCTGCACCACAGGCATTGACAACCTCCATAAACGAGGTCAAATCCTCCTGAGCATTCAAAACTTCGTATAAAGTTTTGTCGGCATACGGAACATCTCCGGTAACCTTCAAGCCGGTATCAGTGTCTTCGCAAGAAGATGTCGCAAATATAGTTGCCAACGCCACTGCACCTGCAAGGAATTTATGTTTGAATATTGTTTTCATATAAGTATATTTTTCTTTTACTTTTAAAGCCTATATAAAATTAAATCCCTTAATTCATCTCCATCGATTCATCATCGTCGGCATATGCAGGATTCTGCTTCAAATTCTTGTTATAGCGCAACTCATCAATGTGTATTGGGAAGAAGAGACCGTCGATTGTAGCCATCTTGCTCTTCAATACATCCTGGTTTGCAGTGAGTTTATCGGCAACAAAAAGGATATCCTTTGTAGACTTGTCGCGCAAAGCCTTGCGTACAAGGTCGAACCAACGCTTACCCTCGAAAGACAACTCACGAGCACGCTCATCAAGCACAAGTGACAAAGCTGCACCACGCTCAGTAGGCTCAACCAATGGTACTGATACACGTGTAGTATCCTGACGTGAACGCATGTTGATTACACGTGCAATTTTGTATGCCTCCTTGAAATCCTCGCCATTGGCATTTGGTTTTGCCGACAAAGCCTCTGCCATCATAAGGAGGACATCGGTTTTGCGATATACAATCCAGTTTGCCTCAAAGTTATCGGCTTTGCGGAAGTCGTTGGCTGGTGAAGAACCTGCTGTATACTTGGCTACATAGAAGTCATCCTTTGCGCTCTCACCACCGGTAAGGGGGTATGTTGTGTAAGAGTACTTGCGCAAGTCATCGTTCTCGAACTTACCCATGAAGTTCTTGGCAACGATAAGCTTTGCACCCTTGGCCTCGGCACCGTACATTACGGGAACACCCTTGCAATAACCACTTGTAGCATTGTCACCTGTAATCTGCAACTCAAAGATTGACTCCGAAGAGTTCATTGCACCAAAAATCTGGTTATACGCAGTACTTATCTTAGTTTCCTTGATATCATCAACCTCACCCTCGTTCATAATAAGGTGGTATGGATAGTCATTTGCAACAGGTTTACCATTGTGACTCTCATTGAAAGAGGCCTCCATATTGTCAATTACAGCCTGACAGCTGGCAATACACTCATCGTAATATTTCTGCACATCACCTGCTACTACCAATTCAGTCTCACCCTCGTAATATGTAGCGAAGGCAGCAAGCCACAAGCAAACATCGGCCTTGATTGACAGAACTGCATTCTGTGTTATGCGGCCATAGTTACTGTCTCTATCGGCAAAACGACCCGATTTCATTACCATATTCTCGGCCTTGTTCAAGTCATTCAGGATGTGTGTCAAAGCCTCGATAGGATGTACCTGCTCATAATTGGGCAGTTCGGCATCATTTACAGCCGGAACAAGCGCCATAGGGATATCGCGGAATGTGCGTACCAGATAGAAGTGACACATAGCACGCATTGCATACATCTCGCCAAGTACAATCTGCAAGTCGCCCTCGGTAAAGTCTGGGTCACGGTCTACTACCATTGGCGCATACTCTATAACAAGGTTTGCATAGTTGATGGCCTCGTAATATATACCCCATTTTGCATATGAGTTCTCGTCAAGGATGTTTGCCTCGATGATATACTTGATTTCCTTATCATAATCGGCAGGGAAAACAAGGTTGTCGGCGCGTGACTCACCCCATACAATAGCTTTTGAAATAGCGTCGGTGCTGATTAGCTTGATATAGCTTGTAGCCAACATACCGTTCACCTCGTCCTTTGTATGCCAGAACTTCTCGTGGACAATTTTATCGGGCGGGATGATTGTCAAATAATCGGTACATGAAGTCATTAGGGTTCCAAACAGGATGGCAACCACTAGAGCCGATTTCTTATATATATTAAATATTCTTTTCATATTCATCAACTTTTAGAAACCTACAGAAAGTGAAAGGGTATATGAGCGAGAGCGTGGAGTCTTGGTGTTGTCAGAAGCATAACCCTCACCACCTACAGCAACCTCAGGCTCAAGACCTGTATATTTTGTCCAGAAGCATACGTTATCGGCAGACAAGTAGAGGTTCATCTGTCTCAAGCCCATCTTCTTCAACCAATCGGGTTCGAAAGAGTATGACAACTGTACATATGACAAACGGAGATATGATGCATCCTCGACATAGCGGTCGCTACCAAGGTAGTTGTATGCGTTACCTGAACCGTTCACGGCACGTGGAATCTCTGTGATATCACCCTCCTTACGCCAACGCCAGTTAACGGCAACACTCTGGTTCTCGAACGATGACATATTCTCGAATGCCATGCGTGAAGCATTCACTACGTCAACATCCCAACGGTATGTGAAAGATGTTCTCATAGTCCACTTCTTGTAACTGAATGTGAAACCGAAACCACCCTGTGCTGCAGGGTTAGAGTTACCAAGGTAAACAATGTCGAGCTGGTTGATTGTACCGTCGTGGTTGACATCCTCGTAGATTGCATCACCACCGCGGAACTCATAACCGTTATATGTTTTCAAAGTCTCGTTATCGAAGAACAAAGAGAGTTTCTTTGGCTTGCCATTTGCCTCGTATACGACATTGCCATCGGCGTCGCGTACGATAGGACATGTTCCGTTGCGACCGGCAGCCTCCTCGGCAAGAGCCTTTTCCCAGTTCGTGTAGCTGTAACGGTAAACACCCTTATAACGGAAACCATAGATAGCGCCGCTTGGGTTACCGATTTGGATACGAGGCAGGTACTTGCTGTTTTCAGGAGCCTCGTACTTGCCGTTTTTCTCCTCAAGATATGCCTCTTCAAGTTCAAGGATTTCGTTGAAGTTCTTACCTATGTTGAAGTAGAATGTCATTGACAAGTCCTTGGCAAGCTTGATGTTGTTGACGTTCATGTTAAGTTCCCAACCAGAGTTGCGCACAGTACCAGAGTTTCTGTATGCAAGGTTTGAGTAACCTGTAGAAGATGGTATCTTATAGTTTGAGATAATCTGGTCGTAAGTTGTACCTGTATAGTAGTTGAACGCACCTGTTACACGGTCATTGAAGAAACCGAAGTCGGTACCGACGTTCCACTCACGCTTGTCGGAACGGCGAAGGTCAGTCAAACGGATACCGTCCATCTGGAAACCGGCCATACCAAGATATTTCTTACCAAGAGCCGAGTAGCTGTTGAAGGTCTTGTTCTCACCAGGAGCGTGTCCGTCCATACCGAAGCCCGGACGAATTGACAACATGCTGATAACAGACTTTGACCACTCCATCCAATCCTCGTCAATAATGTTCCAACGACCTGAGATTGCAGGATAGATAGCCCATTTCTGGTCATCACCCATAGCGGTGTTACCCTCGGCACGAGCAGAAATACGCAACATATACTTAGACTTGTATGAATAGTGGGCATCGTATACAAAGTTCAAACCACGGCTCTCCCACTTGCTTGTACCGGCATCGCTGATCTTTGAACCTACTGTAGAACTGCTGATATTACCTGTAGGCAAACCAACGGTTGAAGCATTCTGTGAGTTACCGGAACCTGTATACAGCTCGAAGCGACCGCTCATGGTCATGTAATGGTCCTTATTTCCAAAATATGGAGTAAAGACAAGCTCATGACGTGTTGTAAAGTTAAGACTCTTGCTGTCGTTGCTCTCTGAACGGTTCTTCTCGGTAGCTGTCCAAGACTCGGCAGAAAGTGCGGCTGGTGTATAAAGAGTCTGTGCTGATGTTGAAGCACTGAGGTTTACCACACCACGGTATTTCAACTGTGACTCATTATCCTCAAGACCCAAAAGGTTGTACTCGAATGTAATCTGAGGACTGATACTGTAGTTCTCTCTGTAAAACTCGGCCAATGTACCCTCGGCAATAGGATTCTTCTTACCGAAGAGACCTGCGTTGACAAGAGTTGAACTTGCGTTCTTCAACATTGTATAATACTCGTCGGTATTGTTTCCAAACTCATCCTGCTTATAGACACTCATGTTAGGCATCATAAGCTGCGCATTGCTCAACAGACCCGAGGTATTCATTCTCTGGTTGCTGTATGTGAATGAGAAGTCGGCAATAACCTTGATACGCTGTGACACAAAGTAATCAAGGGCAAGACGTGATGTATAACGGTCAAGGTTCTGACCAATCACCTGACCGGTCTCGTTTGAATAACCTCCAGAAATACGGAATGTAGCCTTTTCACCACCACCACTGATATTGAGGTTGTAGTCGTTTACATAACCGTGCTGAGAGATTTCGTCAACCCAATCGGTGTTGTTGTTATAGTTCTCGTACTCGGCAAATGTCTGGTCATAGTTCAACTCGGGGATGCTTACACCAACCTGATCCTTATTGAAGAGAGCCTGCTTGATAAGCATTGTATAGTCATCACCATTCAACAGATTGACACCGCTTGGTGTCCACTTGTCCTTGAACTTATATGTAAAGTTTACACGTGTAGGACCACGCTTACCACGCTTTGTCTTGATCTTGATGACACCATTCGCACCCTTAGAACCCCAAACTGCACAAGAAGCGGCGTCCTTAAGTACCTCGATCTCGGCAATATCCTCGGGGTTGATCATAAGCAACTCGGCAAAGCTCTCGTTTGTAGCGTCCTGGAAGTTGAAGCTACCGTCATCAACGTCAAAGATGTTGTCGTCAACTACGATAAGCGGAGTTGCATCACCCTCAAGCATTGAGTTACCACGTAGACGCATCTGTGTACCAGAACCTACGTCACCCGAGTTGAAAACGACGTCAAGACCGGCAATCTGTCCCTGAAGGGCCTGATCGACAGATGTAAATGAAAGACCATCCATGTCGTCCATGCTGATCTTTTGTGTTGCATGGGTCATCTCACGCTCAAGAATGTCAAGACCACCTGAACGTGTTACCTGCTTGGCAACAATCACAACATCATCGAGAATATTGTCCTCGACCATCTTGATGTTGAAAACAGTGCGGCTGCCAATCTCAATACGTTGAGTCTTGTAACCGATGTAAGAAATCTCAAGAACGTTGCTTGTGTTCTTAACAACCATAGAGAAGTTACCCTCAAAGTCGGTTGCACAAGCCTCGATGATACGATCGCTCTTGTCGCGCTCAGTAATGTTCACCATAATCAGCGGACCTTCGGCGTCACTGGTTATCGTACCCGAGATTCTCGCGCTCTTTTGTGCAAATACAGCACTGCTAAGTGTGCAGAAGAGCACGAGTAATAATAAATGCTTTATTTTTATCATGGCTATTATGTTTATTCTATATCACATTATTTACCCGCAGCATTGATGGGAACCAATCCAATCTCTTCTCCGGCATTGTTTACAAGAATTCTGCACTGTACACCCTCGGCATTCTCCTTTGTAGCATACTTGTACTTGTATATCTTGGTGCTGCCATCCATTTCGGTCTCTTCGATAAGGAGAAGACCATCGGCAGTTGTAAGCACCGGAGCATCGTCAACAAGAACAAGTTCCTCGCGTGTGAAGTGCTGGTGCCATGCCTCTGACGCCTCGTTTATAGGATTCATAAGATATACAGTCTCTCTTGTAACAAGGCTGTCTCTCTTGCCATCGGCAGTCTTGCCTACATTGATACTGAGTTTGCCATTACGTGAAACAAGGTAGCAGTTGTCACCGGCAATTTCTGAAGCAAAACCATCGCGGCCATCCTTTACAAGGAGTGTATCAACAAGACCTCCGTTTGAAGCAAAGCGGCTGAAACGGCCATCATAGCCATAGAAACCATCGTTGAGCAAAGGACGATTGATTGGCTGGATTACAGAATAAGAAGATGTACCGATGTTTGTACCGCTATAAACGATATCGCGACACATCACGTTCCATGTAACATTCTCCTCACCTGGAGTATTTACAACTCTTGCCCATGTATTCTCATCGTCGGTAGAAACACCATCCTTTACAATGATGGTAGAATTGTTTACTGCACTCTTTACAACTGTCTCATAGAAACGACCGGTCTCGGCATTGATAAGAGATGTTGCGTATGAAGCCTGATACTCACGTGTTCCATCGGGAGAAGGAACTGAGAACTCGCTTGCGTCGTGATAAACCGAGTTATCCTGGAAGTGGTAACGTACAAGTTTGTGAATCATTCTCAACATTGACGCAGCCTTTGGCTGTGCTGTCTTTGAGTAAGCCTCAACGTCGGCCCATGATGGGAATCCCTGAGCATAAAGTTCCTGTACAGACTCACTTGTTGGAACATACACAGTATAGTGGTATGTATTGAAGAATGGAACTGAATTCAACAAAGACTTGTCGTTGCTTGTATAGAATATCTGATAGTACTTGAGTGAGTCACCGATAACGAATTCCTTGCTTGTAGCACCGGCTTTCTTGAGAGCACCCTGTACTCTGGCACCTGTAAAACTGCAGAGATTGTAGAACTCAGAGAACTGACTTAGAGAATCTGAAGCCAAAGCTGTCAGGTTTGTATATACAGACTTGGTTGGAGGTGTTGGTATACCTGAATAGTAGCGCATACCGGTTGAATCACCCTCGGCCTCGGTCTTCTCGGGTACAGTACAGTATGTGATACCGTTTGTCACACCGGAGTTGTTGTCATAAACTTTCTTTACAAGGATTGTTGTACCATTCTCAATCTGCTCACCACCATAGATCTTGATGTTGTTGAAATCAGTAGCATCGACTTTAATTGTACCATAACCCTTTGTCATGTAATATTTCTTGTTTGCGTTGAAACGCTCATTCTCGGGATTCTGCTTGTCCTCGTCGTGTACAATGATAAGATACTCGAGAAGGTCGGTCATACGGTTCTTCATGAACGAAGCATTATTGGTTCCACTGAATTCAGAACCACTGATACCTACCTTGTTCTGATCGCCAGAGAACTTGGTTGTATCACCTACGTGACCACCTACAATGTAAGTCTTGTGGTCGAACTTGTACTTCTCGAACCAGAACTCCATTGTAGTACTGTCGCTCTGAGGACGCAGGTCATTATAATGGAATATATACGCATCGGCTACCTCGCTTGAAGCTGGCATGTTTGCCTTTGATACAGTTACAGGATCAAAGTATACAAAGTGATTGTCATCGGGGATGATGAAGCTGTACTTCGCAAGCATTGAAAGCAGATAGTAGTCGTAACGGAGCTGCTTGATCATAGCACGCATCATACGCATATTCTCGTATACAAGTGTTGGAGAATATACCGATTCGAAAGATGCAGGAGCAAATACATTATTTAATATATATATAACACCGTTGTTTGCAATAACGCATTCGTCAACGTGCTGCTCACCCAAACCAATAGGGTCGTTCGCATCATTGGTAACCTTGTCGAACTTACTTGCTACTGTTGCCTGGAACGAGCTCTTGAGCATATTGTTGAGGAAAGCAGCAATGTTCACCTGAGGAACCTTGTCGAGAGCCTGGAGCAAAGATGGGATATCTTTGATTTCAACCTCGGGAGCAAAATAATCAACCATAAATCGGCCACCCTCGGGATTGGTGAAGTACTCATACATTACTTCGTCTCTTGGAACGAACATAGCAGCCATATCCTGCTCTGCAGTTGTCTGGTCGTTGCTTGTCAAAGCATTCCATCCCGGATCAAAGTTCAACAATTCATCGGGAAGCGGATTGCTGTTTGTATTGGCAAGCAAAGTATTCTCTGTATACTTCTTTGAGAAATATCTCAAGCGGAAGATACTGTCGTTTGTCTTGTAATATGCCTGGTATTTTGCTGTCAGGGAAGCGTCATACACAGGAACGCAGAAACGGTCAAGCAAGTGGCTGAATACCTTTGTATCGGCGCGGCGACGCAACTCCTCGGCCATGTTTGAAGGAGGAAGAAGCACGTTGTCGAGACGATAGATATAACCGTTCTTACATGTAATTGTCAATGTATCGTCCGAGAATTCGGTTGGCTCAATACCGCTTGGAACGATTTTGTTTGCAAACACCAAAGCATCACCCTCGGCATATGTCTTTGAGTAACCATCGGCTGTCTTGAAAAGGAACTGGATATCAGATACCTTGATAGAGTTGGTCTTGAGGTAATCGCTCAAGAAGTGAACCATCATGGCATCGGTTCCGTCCATAGCCAAACGCATGCTTTCTGTTCTTTCCTTACCGCGAAGAATGTCCCAGTAAGTGTTGTATGAAGGCCATCCCGGATGGTGCTCCATGAAGTTAGCGTCGACATTAGGAATTGAGTCAATGACAGAGATTGATGTTGTGCGACGCAGACGCTGGCCATCGTGACTTGATGTTGCACCAGTGCTTGCCATCATATCCAACAGCAATGCATTGTCGAGCATAGCGTTGTAGAGGACAATCTTCATCTGAGCCTTTGTCATCTCGCTAATGCTCTTTACACCCCATGGGTTGTTTTCGTAGAATCGAACGAATGCAGAGTCATCTGCCACAAAGAGAGTTTTACTACCTGTGTGTGCAAGAGTCTCCTTCTCGCCAAGACTGTCAATAAGCTCTACAAAGTTGTTGTAGGTGTGTCCTGGAGTTCCGTCTTTGAGAAGGTCGTAAATACTTGCGCCCAACCACTTTGGTTCTTCATCGTCATACTTGTAATCATCAAGCCAATCCTGACATGACAAGAAAGAACCGCCAACAAGAAGCATACACATCGCAAAGAGCGATGATTTGCCGAATTTACTTAAACGGTGTTTAAACATAAGTACAAAATTATTAATTATTATTTTTTTGTTTTTTTCACTATCTCACACATGGGCACAATACACCCCTTGTTAATGTGCAAAAATAAGACTTTTAAATAAATATTCGCACAAATACCATTTTTTTTTCACTACAACACCGCTTTTTTTTGTTCTTAAGCAAAAAAAATCTTCAACTCTCTGCCACCGGACAAAAAATTGAAGATTTTTTATTTTTTATTTATTTAACAGTCAAATGTTAAAATTCACTTTACATTTGGCGAATATTTAACTTTTATGGAATCGCCTTTCACAACTTCGGCAAACTCCTGAGGGGTAATTTCCACAGGCTCGACCATAAACTCGGGAACATTGTACGAGCGGTCAAAATAGTCATAGAATCCGGCACTTTCCTGCGGTAACAGAAAGGCCTTGTCTGCAGTTCCATCAGGATTTATATGCGCTATATACAGACGGCTATAATTAGTGTCATCCCGACGGCTTGCAAACAATATCCACTTGCTGTTACTGCTCCACGCATGATAACTCTCGGGGAAAGGAGAGTTCGCTTTCTCAAGAGGCCAATACTCTTTTGTCTCAAGATTCATGAGATACAGGTCGGCATCTTTGTGCCAAATGTGAAAACAGCCATATTCTGCCATTGCAAAAAGCATATACTTGCCACAAGGCGAAATTCGTGGGAATGTCACGCTTTTACCCATGGAAGAGGCCATAAATACCGTATCTACAGCACCAAACTCACCGGTTTCGGGATTCCATTCACGCTTGTAAACATCATACTTGACCTCTTTGTACCTCATAATCATCTCTGCCTCAACAGCCAGGGTGGTATCGTTATGCGGCAACTTGGAAGAGCAGTAATAAAGCGCTTTTCCATCGGGAGCCCAAGTAGGGAAAACCTCAAGATGTTCCGGGCTATCTGCAACATGAGTAACAGTCTCATTCACAGGATTATACACAATAACATCGCTTGCCTGATCCTGTACCTCGACTTTATTTGCATGCCTTGTATGGAATATCTGTCCTGTCTTGTTCACTGAGTATGCGACAAGATCATACACCGGATTGAACGATGGGTATACACCTGCCGAAATTGTAGAATCGGTCTTCATATCCAGTTTCTTTATATTGCCGTTATGAACGAAGACTGTACCACCTTTAAACTGACGCACATGGAACTGCATGTTGTCGGTCCTGTAATTCTTATACGCATGGCAGTTGATACACTGGCCTTCGGGTTCTGCCGAAACAAGCATGTTATTATATATAATATCCTCATTATAATCGGCAAGGGAGCGCTGACATATACTGAGTTTCTCATACGCTACATACGAAGGCGGTATAAGACGATAGGAGATATAAGGATCAATAGAATCGGCCGAGACAAAGATACTGAACGGAGCATAAGCTTTCCAGTTGCCGGCAGATTCAACAAAAACCTCAACCTTCACACTGCTACCCTTTGCCGCTTCGAGCATGGAATGCCATTGCTCCAACGGCAAAGCGACTTCGTTTCCGCCTACGACTATACTGTTCTCGCCACAACTGAAACGTGTGACATAATCTTCACCCGCTTCGTCAATTCTAAAAGTCAAGGGTGCTATGTTGCATGGAATTGTAACACCCGAATAATGCGGATATATTTGTGGCTCAGCCTCTTCCATAACATATTTGTCAGGAATAACGGGAGTGCATGCAGCTAAGACCGCAAGCGCCACAAACAGGAATATTCTTGTTATTTTTTTCATAGGAATCAGTTTGTTTTAATCTTGCGCACAAAGAAATAGAAATAGAGATAGGTATCACCGAAATCGTCCTTGAAGAAAGGCGCCATCTCGTCCTCTTTCTTTCCCGTGTGAGCAGTCGTTCTCTTTATGAAAGCATCGAACCTGTGTCTTGTTGTCATTGATATGTACTTATCTACAAAGCCGGCACCCACCTTCACTGTCTGCCCCTTGTCAAGATTAAGGAACAGCAGGAATGCCTCCTGATAATGTTTCGACAACACCTTTGGCTTGCAGACATTCATATACATTTCAAATATATACCAGAACGCCTTGGTATCCTTTCTTATCATACATGTGAGAAGAGCTGCCTCAATTTGCATAGGTGTCGGGGCCTCAGGCAAATTCATCAGATTCTTTGAGAGATAAACCTCGACAAAAGACTCATCTACAGCAAGTTCGTCGGGATATGATTTCATCTGTAACGGCATGAAGAATTCATTCTTCTTTTCCATAAGTTCAGGATTCTTGAGACACTCCTCCAGATCTGTTGCCCAGGACGCATAGAACAGAGAACTCTTGAGAATATTTATATATCGCTCGGCCAGACGATACTCACCCGACAATAACATTGACCTTGCAGCATGCTTGAGATATTCGGGACACCAGCCGTACTCTACAGCATCTTCGACACACCAACGATAGCAGAAATTGAATTTACCATATTGATAATACACCATTTTTCCACCGGTCTGTGTAAGATGCACACCCATTGGGGCGAGAATTTCACTACTGCCATCAGGATATGTAAACGCCTCGTTTCCGGAACGGCCCAACTTCAGCATAGCAATATTCTTGTTCAGGACAATCTGACGGGTTGGAACATCGGCATCCATTGCATAATCGGCAACGGCCTCCCAATCCTCTTCCCACATGGCACGGTTCTGCTTGTTCTCGATACGGAAATTGTTGTCGCTGTACCAGAATACCCACATGAACACAAACGAACACAAGACTACGGCAATTGTAGTCATAACAGAACAGGCTGCGCTGCATGCTTTTTTCCTGAAAGCCTGCATGATAATTATTCCCACATAGGAAAGAAGAAGCACTACATAGGGTATCCAGTAAAGATATATGCTATGCCAATACGAACTCTCTTCGTGCTGTGCGTTCTTGATATATTCAGGAACCCACTGATATGCAGGAATACCAACAGTATATATATATTCTGTGGCAACAGTTGCATAACAGCCATAGTAATACTGAGGAACAAAATACACCGACAGCGCAACTACTGCCAAAGAGAGCATTGTCATGGACAAGCTGTTCCTGTTGCATATATACTGTGACAAGGCAAGCAATCCCATAAGCACACCGCCTGCAAGCGCATAGAAACCAAAGAGAGGATATGCAGCAAACACCCATATAGCAATCCAAAGCGGACGGATTTTTCCATTCAGCTTCTTGAACAGCCATGTAGCAAGCAGCACTGCAATGACACCGATTACTGCCACATACCAATAGCCGGACAATTTGAGATAGAATATCCAATAGCCAAGTTCGGTATTCGTTGCCAATAGAGCAACGACTGGCAGCATGGCAACCGCCGACAATTTGTCGGGGATATCAAATACCTTTTTGGTAAGCCAGTACACCAGGAACAGACATAGGACATACAATGCCGCGCCCAACACCGGATAGTAGAAGAATTGTACCATGAACGAGGCTATATATGACAGAAAACCTGCCGGAACCGCCATCATCTCATTGAAGTACACTTTATTGAACAGAAACAAGTCAAGTTCGTTCACACGAAAAAGAAGTGCCTGTTCAAACACCACCAGAAGCAACCATAGCATAACAAAGGAAAGCGCTATGGTCAGTTTGACGGCAAATGAAGTTTTTTTCCCAGGAAGCGACACAGTATTTTCTGCACCTACCCCTACATTATTTTTCATATTCATACAAATATATTGTTCACAAGAAAAGAGCCCGTCGTGATCTGTCGAGCATATAATGATCGAGCAGCACAAGGGCCGTCATAGCCTCAACTACCGGCACTGCGCGAGGCACCACACACGGATCGTGACGACCATGCGCAAGCAATGTCGTATCATCGCCATTGCGTGTCACGGTATTCTGTTCTACAAGCAGGGTTGCTACAGGTTTGAATGCTACACGAAAATAGATATCATTACCATTGGATATTCCACCCTGAATGCCACCACTGTTATTGGTACGAGTGGCAATGCAACCATTATTATTGTAGAAGATATCGTTCTGCTGCGATCCCCGGCCACAGGCTGAAGCAAATCCGTTACCATAATCAAACCCCTTTGCCGCATTTATCGACAGCATAGCTGCCGCCAACGAAGATGTAAGTTTCCCATATAGCGGCTCACCCAAACCAACAGGTACTCCTTTTGCCACACATGTGACAACACCGCCAACAGTATCACCGGCACGCTTCACATCAAGTATAAGCCTTTCCATCTCTACAGCCTTGCCGGAATCGGGACAACGGACAACATTATTCTCTGCAGCAGCCAAGTCATAATTCGTATAATCGGAATCAAGCATAATCTCGCCAACCTGCGAGGTATAGGCCTGCACAGTTATTCCCAAACGAGTCAGAGCCAATTTTGCAAGAGCACCGGCACATACGCGCACCGCCGTTTCACGTGCCGAAGAACGTCCACCTCCACGGTGATCACGATTCCCATATTTACGGTCATACACAAAATCGGCATGCGAAGGACGGAAAGCCTCGCGCAAATTATCATAGTCATTGCTTCTGTTATTGCTATTGACAATAACAAAAGCAATTGGGGTACCTGTAGAACGGCCTTCAAAGATACCCGACAAGAACCGGACTTCGTCCTGCTCATTACGGGCTGTAGTAACAGCACTCTGTCCGGGACGACGACGTTGCATCTCGCTACGGATAAATCCTTCGTCAATTTCCACACCAGCCGGAAACCCGTCAAGGACACCGCCTATAGCCACTCCATGCGACTCACCGAATGTCGTAAGACGCAACAGTTGTCCAAAGTTGTTCATTTATTTACACTCTTATTTAAAAGCATTTGTAATTCATCAGTTGCAGCAACCGCCTTCACAACCATCGCCACAGCTACCCTTGCAGCCACCACAACCGCCGCTGCAAGATGCCTTCAACGAGTCGTAGAACTTCTTGAGTTCACCCTCGGTTGCGGGACGAGCCTCAACAACTGTACCAACGAACTGCAAATCACAACCAGCAAGAGGGTGATTGAAGTCCATCACCACTTTCAAAGGAGTAACCTCCTTTACAGTTCCAAGGATAGGCGAACCATCGGCACGCATCATCTCTACCACATTTCCCGTATAGATATGTGCCGAATCGAATTTACCATCAATGGTAAACACCTCGCGGTCGAAATCCTGAACATGATCGGGATCATAATCGCCATATGCGTCGGCCGAAGGGATTGTAAAATCAAATGTATCACCCTTTTTCAAATCCTTGAGATTCTCCTCGAATGCGTCGAGTGTGTATCCAACACCTGTCAAAAAGGCAAAAGGTTGCTCACGGGTTGTCTTTTCAACCTCTTCACACTCACCGTCACGGTGCGAAACCAATGTATAGGCAACGCGCAAGTATTTGTTTGTAATTTCCATAACTTTTTTATTTATATTATTTTAAACTCTTTTTTCACACATGCCGGCAACACTTAATCCGGCATTAACGGTTGCGAAGATATAAATTATTCGCCAAAAGCCAACAATTCGTCAAAAAAAACCTTGCTCCCCACATTATATAAGAAGAAAGACAGGGTATACTATATATAGAACTCTTTCGCAGGTTTAACGTTTTTTTTCCAAGAAATGCAAACAGTTTATAAATCAAATTGCTATCTTCGCAAAAAACCAACCAATAATATGAAAAACAAGATTACCGCAACACTTATTGCTTTGGCTTCACTGTTCACCGTGGCCTGCAATGCCCCAGCCGACAAAAAGGAGGCACAACTGATTACTGCCGACAGTTGTACATTCATCAAGAATGGTACCCCCTACAGATACATAGGTACAAACCTATGGTATGCATCAATTCTTGCCTCTACCGGTCAGGGTGGAGACCGTGAGCGTCTGTGCCACGAACTTGACCAGCTAAAGGCGCTTGGTATAACAAACCTGAGAATTCTTGCCGGTCCCGATGCCGGCAGTATCTATGCGAACCCTGCAAAACCATATCTGCAGCAAGCCCCCGGAGTCCTCAACGACACTATACTTATTGGACTTGACTATACGCTTGCCGAACTCGAGAAACGTGACATGGAGGCGGTGATATACCTCAACAATGCATGGGATTGGAGTGGCGGTTTCGGATTTTACCTGAAAGAGTGCGGTTACGGAGACTCTCCAAATGCCTTTGAAGAGGGAGGTTATGAACGTTATCTTGCATACTGCGCCGACTTTTCACGCTGCACACAGGCTCAGGAAATGTTCTATGAATTCATAAAGCAGATTGTTTCCCGCACGAACACCATTACCGGCAGAGCCTACAAGGATGAGCCGGCAATCATGTCATGGCAGCTTTGCAACGAGCCACGCCCGTTTGCCGACGACACCAAAGAGCAGTTTGCAGTATGGGTAGCCAAAGCTGCAGCACTCATCAAAAGCATTGACCCCAACCACATGGTATCCATCGGTAGTGAAGGAAAAGTCGGTTGCGAGGGCGACATAGAACTGTTCGAGCGCATACATGCCGACAAGAACATTGACTACCTTACCATTCACATTTGGCCTGTAAACTGGGGATGGGCAAGACGTTCCGACCCAGATGCAGATATAGAGAATGCATGTTATATGAGCGGAAAATACATTGACGAGCATGTTGCCATTGCCAAGCGACTTGGAAAGCCTCTTGTAATTGAAGAGTTCGGCTTTGCACGCAAGGGCAACGTTGCCGGCATTGATATTCCAACCGACAGCCGCGACAAGTTCTACAACTACATTTTTGGACGAGTTACAGAAAATGCCACTGCCGGTGGCCCAATTGCCGGCTGCAACTTCTGGGGATGGGCAGGAAGCGGACGTCCACGCGACCTTGTATGGCAAAGTGGTGATGACTACTTGTGCGACCCCCCACACGAGCCACAAGGATGGTACTCGGTATTCGATTGCGACAGTAGCACTATAAATACCATCAAGAGACATAGTTTAAAGAAATAAAAGGGCAAGACTACATGCCTGTCACCATAAAAAGTCTGATTTTATGTACAGATATGACAACCGAATAGTTGCAACACTTGATGCCGGTGGTACAAACTTCGTATTCGGTGCAATGCAAGCACGCGAATACATCATTGACCCGATATCAATACCGGCAAAAGCACATGACCTTGACCTGTGCCTGCAAAGTATGGTCGAGGGATTCAGCAAGGTTTTTGAACAGTTGAAACAAAAACCTGTGGCAATAAGTTTTGCATTCCCGGGACCGGCCGACTACCCCAATGGTATAATCGGCGGTTACCTGCCTAATTTCCCTTCGTTCCGCGAAGGAGTGGCCCTTGGAACTTTTCTTGAAAAGAAGTTCGGCGTTCCGGTTTTTATAAACAATGACGGTGACCTGTTCACATATGGAGAGGCTTTATGCGGAGTTCTGCCCGACATCAACTCACGTCTTAGGGCTATGGGCTCGAACAAGAGATTCCATAACCTGATAGGCTATACTCTGGGAACAGGACTTGGCATTGGTATTGTGATAGACGGCAGGCTGAACAGAGGTGACAACTCGTGTGTCGAGACATTCTGCCTGCGACACAGAGATATGCCGGACATTATTGTAGAGGAAGGAGCATCGATACGCGCCGTGCAGCGTATCTATGGTGAACTGAGCGGCAACCGTAATCATGGTTTCACCCCGAAGGATATTTGTGAAATAGCAGACGGCACAAAGGAGGGCAACAGCGACGCTGCACGCAAGGCTTTTGCTTCATTGGGACGCATAACGGGAAATGCCATTGCTACAGCGGTAACCATCACCGACGGTCTTGTTGTGATTGGCGGTGGCGTTGCTGGAGCAAAACATTGGATAATGCCGGCACTGCTTGAGGAACTGCGTTCCTCAATACACACACTTGGCGGTGAGGAGGTTGGACTAATGCAGATGAAGGTCTTTGACCTTGAAGACCCCGAAGAGTTCAAGACTTTCGCAAAAGGAGAAATAAAGAAGATCAAGGTATATGGTGAGGACGAGTATGTCGACTACGACTGCATGAAACGCACCGGAATCGCATTTTCAAAACTTGGCACAAACAAGGCTGTATCGGTTGGAGCATACGCCTTTGCACTAAGCCAGCTGGACAAAAAACGACATTAATGAAATGAAAAGGACGACGTTACTGACCATACTGTTCTGCACAGCACTTATCACTGCAGCGCAGGAGCCTGTTGAATTTGTAAACCCATTTATAGGGACAACCAACTTTGGAACCACTAACCCAGGTGCTGTAACCCCAAATGGAATGATGTCTGTAACACCGTTCAATGTAATGGGTTCCGACCTCAACGCTTTTGACAAAGACAGCCGTTGGTGGTCGGCACCCTATGAATACAGCAACACCTATTTCACCGGCTATGCTCATGTAGCCTTGAGCGGCGTAGGCTGCCCCGAGGCCTCATCACTGCTTGTAATGCCTACATCGGGTGAACTCTGCGTGGATTATACAAGTTATGGCACCGGATACTCCGATGAAATTGCCATTCCTGGATATTATAGCAACATCCTTACACGTTATGGGATTAAGACCGAGGTTACAGCGACCCCACGTACAGCATGCGAGCGTTTCACATTCCCGGCAGGCAAGGGTAACATTATCATAAATCTGGGACAGGGATTGACCAACGAATGCGGCGCTATGGTGCGCAAGGTTAACGAGACAGAGATTGAGGGATTCAAGCAATTGGGTACGTTCTGTTATAACAGTGACGCCGTATTCCCGATTTACTTTGTAATGCGCGTTTCACACGAACCCCGGAGTGCCGCGCCATGGAAGTTCATGCCGGAGTTGAAGGCCGTTGAGGCAGAATGGAGCAACGACGATGGTACATACAAGCTATATCCAGGCTACGGAAAAGAGGTTGCCGGAGACAATGTAGGCTACTGTTTCTGCTACGAGAATCTAAAGGAGGGAGAACAGGTTACAGTACAGATTGGCGTATCTTTTGTCTCTATTGAAAATGCACGTGAAAATTTAAACACCGAACAGAAAGGCAAGAACTTCGACACCATACGTGCCGAAGCTGCAGAGCTGTGGAACAAAGATCTTGGCCGCATACAGGTTGAGGGTGGAACAGAAAAACAAAAGAGAATTTTCTACACTGCACTCTACCATGCCCTTATTCACCCAAGTATAATCAGTGATGTAAACGGAGAATATCCCAAAATGGAGAGTGGAGAGACCGGACACAGCAATTTTACCCGATACACCGTATTCTCTTTGTGGGACACATACCGCAACCTTCACCAATTGCTTACACTTGTATACCCCGAAAGGCAGACCGACATGTTACGCAGTATTGTAGGCATGTACGAGGATTCCGGCTGGTTGCCACGTTGGGAACTGTTTGGCCGCGAAACGCTTACAATGGAAGGCGACCCTGCAGCCATAGTAATTGCCGACAGTTGGATAAAGGGTTTGAGGGATTTTGACATATCAAAGGCTTACGAAGGAATGCTAAAATCCGCAACCACAAAGGGAGTAGACAACCCTTTGAGACCAGACATAGACCCTTATATTGGACAAGGATATATTCCACTAGGGTATTTTGCCAACGACCTGTCGGGCGACAACTCCGTATCACACGCTCTTGAATACAGCGTTGCAGACTTTGCCATATCACAACTAGCCGATTCGTTAGGCGACAAGGTGCGCGCAAAGGAATTCCTCAAACGCTCACGCAACTACCGACGTTATTTTTGCAAGGAGCATGGAACATTGCGCCCCATTACGGCAGAAGGAGAATTCCTTGGAGACTTCAACCCGGCAACAGGCAAGAATTTTGAGAATGTACCCGGATTCCATGAAGCCTCGGCATGGTGTTATACATTCTCGGTAACTCACGATATAAAGGGGTTGACAAGCCTTATGGGAGGCAAACGCAAATTCATAGATAGCTTGCAGATGATATTTGACAGTAACATCTATGACCCGGCCAATGAACCGGACATTGCATACCCTTATCTCTTCAGCCGCTTCAAAGGCGAAGAGTGGCGCACACAGAAGGAGGTAAAAAGATTACTTGACACATATTACCTTGACACGCCCGGAGGCCTTCCCGGAAACGACGACACCGGAACTATGTCGGCATGGGCAGTATTCTCCATGCTCGGATTCTACCCCGACAGTCCTGGAGAGCCATTCTATACATTCACAACTCCTGTCTTTGACAAAATAACACTAAATACGCCAAAGGGAGAAATCAGGATAGAATGCAAGCACAATGAAAATGACAGCCACTACATAAAGGGCATATATATTGGAGGCAAAAAGCATAACGGTTTCCGCATTCACCACAGCAAACTGCTGAACGGCAAGGAGATTGTATTCACACTCAAAAAGGAGGCAAAGGAATGAAAAGATACACAGCAATTACAACATCGCTGCTACTTATATTCATGGCAGCCTGTTCAAACAATGAGAAAAACCTCACACAATATGTTGATCCGCTCATTGGCAGCGGTGGTCACGGACATGTATTCGTGGGAGCAAGCGTACCTTTCGGTATGGTACAACTGGGCCCAACCAGCATTAACCAGGCTTGGGACTGGTGTTCGGGCTACCACGACAGCGAAGCTACGGTCATAGGTTTCTCCCACACACACCTCAGCGGTACTGGAATAGGAGATCTTTTTGACATAACAGTAATGCCGGTGACAGGAAATGTAACATACGCACGCGGAACAATTGATAACCAGAATAGCGGTATGTGGTCACCCGCCGACCGCACACACGAAGTGGCAAAGCCGGGATACTATTCTGTTCCGCTCACCCGCTATGGCATAAAGGCTGAGGTAACAGCAACTGCCCGTGTAGGATTACACCGATACACATTTCCCAAAACCAACGATGCCGCCATTGTCATAGACCTGCAGAATGGCGGTTGCTGGGACAGCACTACAGAGACATTCATGCAGGCTGAAGGCAACAACCGTATTGTAGGTTACCGCTATTCAAAGGGATGGGCTAGAAACCAACGCGTATATTTTGTAGCAGAGTTTGAAAAGCCTTTTAAAAACTTTGAATTGAAAGGAGAAAAAGGAATGTACGGTCGTGCTTCATTCAGCACCAGTGACAACGAAGAGATTTTGCTGAAGGTTGCCATTTCGCCTGTCAGCATTGAGGGTGCAAGGCTTGCAATACAAAGCGAACTTCCCGACTGGGATTTTGACAAGACATGCCATAGTGCAACCATAGCATGGGAAAAGGAACTGAGCCGTATTGAGATAAGTGGCGACGAAGTGCTTAAACGTATTTTCTACACAGCCATGTACCACTCCATGATTGCACCAATGCTGTTCAGCGATGTAAACGGAGATTATCGTGGAGCGGATGACAATGTATACAACAGTGACAAACCACGCTATACATGTTTCTCACTATGGGACACTTACCGTGCCAAGCAACCGCTGATGACCATCATACAGCCCGAAAAAGCAGGTGAATTCGTAGCCACAATGGTTGATATCTGTGACAAACAGGGCGACTTGCCGGTATGGCACTTATGGGGAAACGAAACCGACTGCATGGTTGGTGACCCCGGTATTCCGGTTGTTGCTGACGCCATTGTAAAGGGCATTGGAGGCTTTGACCGCGAAAGCGCTTTTGCTGCAATCAAAAAGACGGCAGAGAATGGCGAGCGTGGCAAGGAGTTCCGCCACAAATATGGTTACATACCATGCAACCTGTTCAACGAGGCTGTTGCATACGACATGGAGTATGCCATTGCCGACGGTGCTGCGGCAAATGCAGCAAATGTATTGGGCAAGAAAGCAGACTGTGAACATTTTACAAGGATGAGCCAAAGCTACCGTACATATTTTGACAAGGAGAGCGGTTTTATACGTGGTGTTGATGACAAGGGAGAATTCCGCACGCCGTTCAACCCCTATTTCTCAACCCATCGTGCCGATGACTACTGCGAGGGCAACGCATGGCAATACACATGGCTTGTACCGCAGGATTTTGAAGGCTATATGGCTTTGCACGGAGGCAAGGAGAGATGTATGGTTCGCCTTGATTCACTGTTTCTTGCACCCTCTACCATTGAAGGTGACCCATCACCTGATATTTCGGGCATGATAGGACAGTTTGCCCACGGCAATGAACCAAGCCACCATATACTTTACCTTTACGCAATGATGGGAGAGCCACACAAGACGGCCAAACTTGTGCGTGAGGTCATGACTACACAATACCGCAACGAGCACGACGGACTTTCGGGCAACGAGGATATGGGACAGATGTCAGCTTGGTATATAATGTCGGCACTGGGATTTTACCAAGTAGAGCCAGCCGGCGCACGATACTGGTTCGGTTCACCTATTGTAGAGAGCGCAACACTCACTGTCGAAGGAGGAACTTTCACCATTGAGACCATAAACAACAGCAGCACAAACATATATATCAAAAGCATAACGCTCAACGGCAAGGCATACGACCTTCCATATATTGAGCATAGCGATATTGCCAAGGGCGGCAAACTGGTAATAGAGATGTGCGATACACCAACGGTATGGTATTGACACCTCTTATTTTCAAAAATTGCCAAATGTTTTTCAACTGTTATTGTTGCAAATGAACACTCTTTTTAATAAGTTTGCATGTGCCACTTTGGTGGCACATGCAAACTTATTTTTATTCCAAACGAACCATAAATCATGTATAATTTAGCAATCATTGGCGGTGGTCCCGCAGGGTATGTCGCTGCCGAACGCGCTGGAAAGAAAGGCTTGAAAGTTGTTCTGTTCGAGAAGAGAGAACTGGGAGGTGTATGTCTGAATGAAGGTTGCATTCCAACCAAGACACTACTCTACAGTGCTAAGATGTACGACCATGCATGTGGAGGCAAAAAGTATGGCATCAAGACCGAGAATGTGTCATTCGAATACAAGAAAATAGCCGAGCGCAAGACAAAGGTTGTGCGAAAACTTGTCGCTGGAATAAAGATGAAGATGGAGGCACATGACATTGAGGTTGTGCGTGGCGAAGCATACATTACAAAAGGCAACAACGACAGTATCACCATATCATGTGGAGAGCAGTTTTATGAGGCCGAAAAACTGCTGATATGTACAGGAAGCGAAGCCTTCATTCCCCCAATCCCCGGCATTGAGGGAAATACCGCAGTTCTGACAAACAGGGAGATGCTTGCGCTTACAGAAGCTCCACAGAGCTTTGTAATAATTGGCGGAGGTGTCATTGGAATGGAATTTGCAAGTTTCTGCAACAGTCTGGGCACACCAGTGACAGTAATTGAAATGTTACCCGAGATTCTTGGCGGCATGGACCGGGAGATTGGAGAAATGCTCCGTGGGATATATGCAAAGCGTGGGGTAAAGTTCTGCATGGAATGCAGAGTCACACGCATTGATGGCGGCAAGGTCTATTATATTGACATGGAAGGGAACGAACAGATAGTTGAGGGCGAGAAGATTCTCATGAGTGTCGGACGCCGTCCGACACTCACAGGCTTCGGCTTGGAAAACATTGCGGTAGAGACAGAACGTGGCATAAAGGTCAACAGTGTAATGCAGACAAGCATGCCCAACATATATGCAGCAGGAGATGTTACAGGTTTTTCACTTCTTGCACACACTGCAAGCCGCGAAGCCGAAGTTGCCGTTAACCACATTACCGGTATTGAAGACTGTATGGAGTACAATGCAATACCTGGTGTTGTATACACAAACCCGGAGGTAAGTTGTGTGGGAATAACCGAGGAGCAGGCACTGAAAAATGGAATTGAACACACGGTATGCAAGTTGCCCATGACATATTCGGGACGCTTTGTGGCAGAGAATGAGGGACAGACAGGTCTATGCAAAGTAATTTTATCACCCGATGAAAAGATTCTGGGAGTACACATGCTCGGCAACCCATCGAGCGAATTCGTATGTGCCGCATGCATGGCAATAGGCACAGGAATGACAATGGAGCAATTGAGACGCATGATATTCCCCCATCCTACCGTGAGTGAAATTCTAAAGGAATTATAACAAAATTGATACTTCATGGCAGAAAAATGGATAAAAAAAGGGAACATTTTTCCAAATCTTTAGGTTTGTTCGGGAAAAAGCAGTTTTTTTGCCAAATATTAGAAAACATACTATAGAAATGAGAGATATCAAGGTTAAACCAGCTACAGGAAAACTAGGTATAATGTGTGTGGGACTTGGTGCTGTTACAACCACTACCATCATAGGTACACTCATGACACGCAAAGGCCTGTCAAAAGCCATCGGTTCATTTGCCTGCGAGGGATTGATGAGAATTGGAAAAGGCAGTGAGAAATGTTACAAGGAGGTCAAGGACATAATTCCCGTTGCCGACCTGAATGATATGGTATTCGGAGCATGGGACCTTTACGAAGACGATGCATACGAAGCAGCCATAAAAGCCAATGTATTGAAGTCAAATGACATTGAACCTGTAAAAGAGGAATTGAAAGCGATACGCCCATACAAGGCACTCTTTGACAAGAGTTATGCATGCAACATTGACGGTCCTAATGTAAAAACCGCAGAGAACCGTTGGGAACTTACACAGGAACTGAGAGAAGACATACGTAACTTCAAAGAGAAGAACGGTTGCGACCGTGTTGTTGTAATCTGGATTGCAAGTACCGAAAAGTTCATCCCACGCAACGATGAAGTACATGGCAGCATTGCAAGCTTTGAGGCCGCAATGAAGGCAAACGACACAGCAAACATAGCACCAAGCATGTGTTATGCATACGCGGCTATGCGCGAAGGTTGCCCATTTATAATGGGTGCTCCTAACCTGTGTATTGACATACCGGCCATGTGGGAACTTGCCGAAGAAACAGGAATGCCTATTGCAGGTAAAGACTTCAAGAGCGGACAGACAATGATGAAGACAGTTCTTGCTCCGGCCTTCTTTACTCGCCAATTGGGAGTAACAGGATGGTTCTCGACCAACATTCTAGGTAACCGCGACGGTATGGTACTCGATAACCCCGAGAACTTTGAAACAAAACGCCGCAGCAAGACATCGGCACTTGAAAATATTCTCGACAGCGATGTATACCCGAACCTGTATTCGGACATGTATCACAAGGTACGTATCAATTACTACCCACCACGTGGCGACGAAAAAGAGAGCTGGGACAACATCGACATTTTCGGTTGGATGGGATATCCAATGACAATCAAGGTCAACTTCCTGTGCCGTGACTCAATTCTGGCTGCGCCATTGGTATTGGACCTTGTACTGTTCAGCGATGTTGCTTTGCGCGCAGGGGAACATGGTATTCAGGAATTCCTGTCGTTCTATAGTAAGGCCCCAATGCACAAAGACGGCGAAAAACCCATACACGATCTTTTCAAGCAGTTTGCAATGCTAAAGAACAAGATTCGTGAATTTGCCGGATACGAAGCAGACCAGGAACTGGACTAATAAATATACTGCATAAAGTTACATACAAAGAGGGCATATCATGTTGCCCTCTTTGTTCATTAATTGCCATTAGGCAAGAAGTATTGTTACATATTACATAAAAATCCGCCATTTCTGTAAAAAAATTTAAACAACATAATGTTTTTTGTTTAAATATACCTAATTTTGCAAGCCAAAAGAATAAATATACAATTATGAAGATTAAAAGCTCACGTCTCGACGCTATAAGACTGATACTTTCGACTCAGGAAATCGGAAGTCAGGAAGAGCTGTTGAACGAACTTGCAAAAGAGGGATTCAATATAACACAGGCAACATTATCGCGCGACCTTCACCAGCTTCGCGTTGTAAAGACTGTTGGCTTGCAGGGACGTTACCGTTACGTCCTTACACGTCCACACCAGCACCGCCACGAAGCAGCACAAAGCGATGTTCGCCCACTTATACAGCCACAGGAGGCAAATGGATACCTTTCCATCAAATTCTCGGGAAACATTGCTGTAATACATACAAAACCAAGTTACGCAAGTACACTTGCATATCATATCGACAATTACGATTTTCCCGAAATCATTGGCACAATAGCCGGTGACGACACAGTAATGCTCATTATAGCAGAGGAGGTAAGCCGTGGTGCAGTTCTGCGCGCCCTCAGAAGTATAATACCCAATATTTAATATAAGAGAGAATGGAAGAGAAAGAATATAATGACGGTATTGAAGTAATCATAGCAAATGCTTCACACGAGAAATATGTAGATGAGATACTATTCACCATTAGCGAGGCGGCAAAGGTAAGGGGTACCGGTATTGCAAAACGTACACACGAATATGTTGCCCAAAAGATGAAAGAGGGTAAGGCCATAATAGCCCTGCATGGCGATGAATTTGCAGGTTTCTGCTACATCGAGAGTTGGGGTAACAAGCAGTATGTTGCAAACTCCGGTCTTATTGTTTCCGATAGATTCCGTGGACACGGACTTGCAAGACGCATTAAACAATGTGCATTCAAACTATCACGCGAGATGTGGCCTAACGCAAAGCTTTTCGGTCTGACAAGCGGTGGAGCTGTTATGAAAATCAACACAGAACTTGGCTACGTTCCGGTACCATTCGCTGAACTTACAGATGATGAGGCTTTCTGGAAAGGTTGCCAGGGTTGCGTGAACCACGATGTTCTTATGCGCACCGACCGTCGTTACTGTATATGCACAGCAATGCTGTACGACCCGGCAAAACATGAGAAAAAAGAGAACAAATAAAGAATAAATATACAACAATGGAAAAGAAGAAAGTAGTTGTGGCATTCAGCGGCGGACTCGACACATCGTTCACCGTCATGTATCTTGCCAAGGAGAAGGGATACGAAGTATATGCCGCATGCGCAAATACAGGAGGCTTCAGCCCCGAACAGTTGAAACAGAACGAGGAAAATGCATACAAGCTTGGTGCAAAGGAGTATGTAACACTTGATGTCACACAGGAGTACTATGAAAAGAGCCTGCGCTACATGATTTACGGCAATGTACTGCGCAATGGAACATATCCTATTTCGGTTTCATCGGAGAGAATATTCCAGGCGCTGGCTATAGCACGTTATGCCAACGAGATTGGGGCAGATGCCATTGCACACGGTTCTACCGGTGCCGGCAACGACCAGATCCGTTTTGACATGACATTCCTTGTATGTGCTCCCGGAGTGGAAATCATCACACTTACACGCGACATGACACTTACACGCGAGTTTGAGGTCAATTACCTGAACGAACATGGTTTCAAGGCCGACTTCGCAAAACTCAAGTACTCATACAATGTTGGTTTGTGGGGAACATCTATCTGCGGAGGCGAGATTTTGGATTCCACACAAGGATTACCCGATACCGCTTACCTGAAGCAGGTTGAGAAAAGCGGAGAAGAGGAACTGAGACTCACCTTTAAAAATGGCGAGCTTAAAGCTGTCAACGGAGATGAGTTCGAGGACCCCATCAAAGCCATACAAAAGGTTGAGGAGATTGGCGCACCATACGGAATTGGACGCGACATGCATGTTGGCGACACCATTATAGGCATTAAGGGAAGAGTTGGTTTTGAAGCTGCAGCACCTATGCTTATCATCGCTGCTCACAAGTTCCTTGAGAAATACACTTTGAGCAAATGGCAGCAGTATTGGAAAGACCAGGTTGCCAATTGGTATGGTATGTTCCTGCACGAGAGCCAGTATCTTGAGCCTGTAATGCGCGACATTGAGGCAATGCTCGAGAGTTCACAGCGCAACGTCACTGGTACAGCAATACTGAAACTAATGCCTAAGCATTTTGAAACAGTAGGTGTGGATTCACCCAACGACCTTGTAAAGAACAAACTTGGAGAGTATGGCGAAACACAAAAGGGATGGACTGCCGATGAGGCTAAAGGCTTTATCAAGGTCACATCTACCCCATTGCGAGCATATTATGCCAACCACCCAAACGAAAAAATTTAACCATATATGATTAGAGTAGGAATTATTGGAGGTGCCGGCTACACTGCAGGCGAACTCATACGTTTGCTGATATGGCACCCCGAAGTCGAGATAAAATTCGTACATAGCAGCAGCAATGCTGGTAACCGCATTACAGACGTTCACGCCGGACTTTTGGGAGAGACAGATCTCATGTTCACAGATGAAATGCCATTTGAAGAGATTGATCTGCTGTTCTTCTGTACTGCACACGGCGATACACGCAAGTTCATGGAGAGCCATGCACTACCCGACGAGTTGAAGGTAATTGACTTGTCTATGGACTATCGTATCAAGAGCAACGACCACGACTTCATATATGGATTGCCAGAACTTAACCGCCGCAATACATGCAAGAGCCGTTACGTTGCCAATCCCGGTTGTTTTGCAACTTGCATTGAACTTGGACTGCTTCCACTCGCCAAAGAACATCTGCTTGTGGGCGACATATCGGTGAATGCCATAACAGGAAGTACCGGAGCCGGTGTAAAGCCATCCACAACAACACACTTCAGCTGGAGAAACAACAATATAAGCATTTACAAGCCTTTTGAACACCAGCATATTCCGGAGATTATGCAGAGCGTAAAGCAGCTACAGCCCGACTTTGACGGTTCAATAGACTTTATTCCATACCGTGGCGATTTTCCACGTGGCATATTTGCCACACTGGTAGTAAAATGCGAACTTGACATTGAGACACTTTACAGACTGTACGAAAGCTATTACGAGCGTGATTCTTTTACACACATTGTAAACAGACCGCTTGATTTGAAACAGGTTGTAAACACAAACAAGTGCCTTATACATCTTGAGAAGCATGGTAACAAATTGCTGATAACATCGGTTATTGACAACCTGCTGAAGGGTGCAAGCGGACAGGCAGTGCATAACATGAACCTGCTGTTCGGACTTGCCGAGACAGTAGGTCTGCAGTTGAAGCCATCGGCTTTCTAAATAGTAACATTAATAAACTCTACGGATGAAACTATACGATGTATATCCACTTTTCAATGTAAACATTGTAAAAGGAGAAGGATGCAGAGTCTGGGATGACAAAGGTACAGAGTACCTTGACCTATACGGTGGCCATGCCGTAATATCAATAGGACATGCTCATCCCGAATATGTAAAGAATATAAGTTCACAAGTTGCGACATTGGGATTCTATTCCAATTCGGTAATAAATACCCTGCAGCAGAATGTTGCAGAAAAGATAGGCCGTATAAGTGGATATGAGGATTACAACATATTCTTCATAAACTCAGGAGCCGAAGCCAACGAAAATGCCTTGAAACTATCGTCGTTCAAGAACGGCAAGAAACGTGTAATAGCATTCAAAAAAGCTTTTCACGGACGCACATCGCTTGCAGTTGAGGTTACCGACAACCCTAAGATTATTGCACCCATCAATGCCAACAGACACACGACATACGTTCAGTTTGGAGATATAGATACTGTTCGTGAGGAGATTGCCAAAGGCGATGTAACAGCTGTAATAATTGAGGGAATACAGGGTGTCGGCGGTGTTCAGATACCCACAACGGAGTTCCTCCAGCAACTACAGGAATTATGCAACGAAAGCGACACCACACTCATTCTTGATGAGATACAGAGTGGTTGCGGACGCAGCGGCAAGTTCTTTGCTCACCAGTGGGCTGGAATAAGACCTGACATCATAACACAGGCCAAGGGCATAGGCAACGGCTTCCCCGTAGGCTGTGTGCTGATAAGTCCAAAATTTCAGGCCGTATATGGAGAACTAGGCACCACATTCGGTGGCAACCATCTTGCATGCGCTGCAATGGAGGCTGTCGTAGACACAATGGTAAAAGAGAACCTTATTGAGAATGCCGACAAGGTTGGCAATTACCTTATAGAGGAGTTGAAAAAGATTGATGCCATAAAAGAGGTACGCGGCCGTGGTCTTATGATTGGTATGGAGTTTGAAGAGCCTGTAAAGGAGATTCGTAGCAAGCTACTTTTCGATGAGCATGTATTTACAGGAATAAGTGGCACAAACGTAATACGACTGCTGCCACCATTGAGCCTTACAATGGAACAGGCAACAGAGTTCATAACACGATTCAAGAGAGTCCTTGAGAAATAATTCAAAACGATGCGGGTGACCCAAAAGTAAATGGGTTGCCCTCTTTGCTTTTTATATTATTTATTCTCCGATGTATATCAAGTTGTAAAAAAGATAGCTATTCTTTTGTAAAACAAGAGAATAGCTATTGTTTGTTTCGGAGATTTTTACTAT
>JAFZFM010000120.1 GCA_017555865.1 Bacteroidaceae bacterium | reverse complement strand
CCTTATCACATCGTTACCTGACATAAAAGAAGTCGAAGTACAGAAAACCCCATTGAAAGATGGAAACATCTACACAATAGATGGTTCAAATGCCATATACCGTTACGACGAGTACGAGCCTACAGCAAAGAGACTTATTGCAGGCTGCAGCAGCACCATAATTCCAGAAGGAACAACAAGTATTGAAGATTATGCTTTCTATGGTTGCCAAGAGCTGAAAGAGATTAAGATTCCAGGCAGCGTCACACGTATAGGCTATCGGGCCTTTGATTATTGCTACGAATTAAAGAACATAGAGATTGCAAATGGTGTTACAGAGATTGGCGAAGCAGCTTTTCATGTTTGCCAAAAACTCGAAAGCATAACAATCCCTGAGAGCGTAACCAATATTGGTTTTGGTGCTTTCGATTTTTGTACCGGACTGAGAAGCGCTGTAATATATGGCGGTAATATTACTAATGGCTTATTCAAAGACTGTACCAATCTCACAGATGTGACAATTGGAAAGAATATTACAGTCATAACAGGTAGTGCGTTTAGTGGCTGCACAGCCTTGACAAACCTGAGCATTGATTCAGGAAACAGCATATACGACAGCAGAGACAACTGCAATGCCATTATTGAGACAGCCACCAACAAACTTATATTAGCCTCAAAAAATGGTTGTGTTATCCCCGAAACTGTAAATGCAATTGCAGGCTATGCTTTTAGCGCATGCCAGAACTACGACATAACAGTTCCTGCCAGAGTAACATCCTTCGATAATTATGCGTTCAGAGGCTTGAACAGAGTGTACTTTGAAGCAGAGACTCCGGCTGCAATCAATGGCAATATCTTTGGATGGGGTGCCATATATGTACCAACGACTTCATACGAAACTTATTGCAATGCCAATATATGGAGCAATTACAAGGACAGGATTGTAACCACAGAAATCGCCGACAAGTGTATTGAGGCGTCATCTACCGAAGGCATGTCGGGAGTGCTCGACGCCATTGGGCTTGAGGGTGCAAACAAGGTTGTAAAACTCAAGGTCATAGGTTGCATAAACAGTTACGACATTATTGTATTCCGTGACAAGATGCCGTTGCTTTGTGAACTTGACCTTTCAGAGGCTACCGTTATTGCAAGCAGCAAGCCTTTCTACGGAAACACCTACTGTACAGGTAATAACTCTTTGGGCGACTATGCATTCTACGACCTTGACAAGTTGATAAATGTAAAATTGCCAAAGAATCTGCACACTTTGGGAAATTACACATTCCAGTCGTGCGGTGCATTAAGAACTGTTGATGCTACAGCTACTGCAGAACTTAATATTGGCAACTATGCCTTTAACGGATGTAGCAATCTTGAGGAGATTATTTTCCCCGAGTATGTAAGCACAATTGGTGCAAGCGCATTTCAAAGCTGTACAAGACTTGAAAACATTAGACTATACAATGTTACAGGCTCTATCGGCAACGGAGCATTCCAAAATTGCAGCAATGTAAAATCCTTAAAGAGTGGCACTATTGGTGGCTATATTGGTTCCGGAGCATTCAGTGGTTGTAATAGCCTGTCAACAATAGAAATAGAGAGCATTGGTGGCGACATCTCGAGCGAGGCTTTCATGAGTTGCATTAGGTTGGTTTCATTGAATCTGGACTCTATTGCAGGCAGCATAGACGAATTCGCTTTCTACGATTCAAGTATAAAGGAGATTAAGATTGGAACAATAGGCGGAAACTTATACAGCAAATCATTGGCACATTGTAAATCACTAAAGAGCGTGGAGTTCAACAAAGGTCCTTTGAAGGTTTATAATGGTACATTTGAATTATCGGACAGCCTTGAAAGCTTTATTGGCGGTGATGGAATGGAGAGTGTTGAAGACGAGGCATTCGTTGCCGTTATATATGTAAAGAACTGGCTCGGGGTCTACGAAGCGCAGGAAACCTATCGCACCGCATTAAAGAGAGTTGTATTACCATCAACTGTTACAAAGATTGGCAACAAAGCATTTTATCAATGTGTAAACTTGACAGACTTTGAATTGCCAAAGGGGCTTACATCATTGGGCTCAGAAGCATTTTATAATTGCAGGTCGCTGAAGAGCGTAGATATCCCTGAAGGGATAACTACTATACCGGAATATGCTTTTTCGGGCAATACAGCATTGGGAAGTGTGACATTCTCACCAAAGCTGGAAGAGATTGGAACATATGCTTTTGGAGATTGCGGAATTGAGAAGATAAACCTTCCACCAAGATTGAAAAGTATATCAGACTATGCTTTTAGAGGTTGCAATAAACTTACCGAGCTACACATTCCAAGTTCTGTAGAGTCTATAGGCAGTTATGCATTCAGTGATTGCAGCCTGCTTAACGATGTATACACCTACACCGTTGAGCCTACAATAATTACCGAGACTACATTCAGCACATTTGCAACAGCAATTCTACACGTTCCTGCAACAAGTTTCTGGAACTACTATTGGGATAATGGTTGGTCAAAATTCAACTATAAGAATTTTGTGGATTTCAATGAAGTTTATGAGTATTTCTACCTGAACAATGACTATTATCTGGACAAAGAAACCGGCTACATCGAAGGAACTCCCGATGCCGATATGCATCCCGGCTCCGGCCTTATCGTCAGCGGCGACGACAACGGCAGCGAAGGACCCAAGCAGAACCTTGGCGATGTAAACCTTGAGGACGACGGCGAGGGCAACAGCGCCGCAATCATCGGCGACCAGAACCTGCACATCGACAACCTTCACGTGCGCATTAACGTCAAGGGCGGCCGCTGGTACTTCTTCGCCTTCCCCTGGGATGTACCCCTTGACAAGATCAGCATGGACAACGGCAGCGACTACGTATTCCGCTACTACGACGGTGAGGAGCGCGCCCAGAAAGGTAACGGCGGCTGGAAAGACGTAAAGGAGAAACACCTCAAGGCCGCACACGGCTACATCTTCCAATGCTCGGGCAACGACGTACTCATACTCTCAATCGAAGATGTCAAGTTCAAGAAAGAAGACAAGTACAACGAACTCGTAACCCACGTCAGCGAGAACCTCAACGACGCCAGCTGGAACCTCATGGGTAACCCCTACCTTAGCTACTACGACCTTGCCGACATGGACTACACCGCCCCCGTCACCGTATGGGACGGCGAGAAATACGTAGCCATACGCCCCGGCGACGACGACTACCAGTTCACCCCATACGAAGCCTTCTTTGTACAGAAACCCGAGGGCGAGGAGAGCGTCACCTTCTCGGCCGACGGCCAGATGACCAAGACCCAGGCCGAGACCGACAAACTGCAGAAAGCCGCTGCCCGCCGTGTACGTGGCATTGACCCACAGCGCCTGCTTGTGAACATGGTACTCAGCAATGATATTACCGAAGACCGCACACGCGTGGTATTCAACGAGCGCACAACCCACAACTACGAGACCGCATGCGACGCAGCCAAGTTCGAGACAGCCGGTATACCACAACTCTACACCATAGACAATGAAGGTGTGCGTTACGCCATCAACGAACGCCCCGTAGGCAACGGCGTAGTACTCATAGGCTACACAGCCCCAGCCCCCGGCTACTACACCATAGACGCCCCACGTATGGACACCAAAGTCTATCTCTACGACGCCCAGACCGGTGAGAAACACCACTTTGACGAAGACGGCGAATACAGCTTCTACAGCGAAGCCGGCACCTTCGAAAGACGCTTCTCACTTGGAGTACGAGGAGACGATACCACAGGCATAGAGGAGATGGAAGATGACATGGAACAGAGTACAGATGAAAGAGCAGAGAGCCAGACCATCTACGACCTCCAGGGCCGCAAGCACCAGCGTTCACACAAGGGAATCTACATCATCAACGGCGAGAAGGTTGTGAAGTAAAAAGACAGTATTGTATGAATAATATAATAAGAAACATGATGGCGGTGCTGCTTCTCACCCTGGGAAGCACACCGGCATTGTATGCCCAGTTCAACCCCACGAACCCTCCCGAACCCGACGGAGGCAAACCCGAGGTGGTTATAACCTACTACAAGGTGACGGTACAAGCAAACCCCGCTGCAGCAGCCTCAGTCTCCAATGGCGGAGAGCTTACCACCGGTAGCAGCAAGTACGTCTATACCAGCAGAAAGAACAGCAACTACCGTTTCTCACACTGGACACTCAACGGAGAAAAGTATAGCGAGAAGAGTTCATTCTACTACACAATAGAGAGCTTCGACGCCAACTTCGTGGCCCATTACGTCTTCGACCCCTCATCACCCACAGAGCCCGAAAAGCTCCCCGAGATAGTATGCTACCCACTCAACCTTGTCACCAATAACGAAGCCGTGTGCAGTTTCAACCAGTCGAGCGGCAATGAGTACGAAGCCGACACATGGGTTACACTCGAAGCCTTTGTCGGCAAAGGATACGAGTTCGACGGATGGTACAACGGCACAGTGCTGTTGAGCAGGAACAAACGTTTCAACTACCAGATGCCCGATGGCGAGGTGACACTCACCGCCAAGGTTTCGAAGATAGTGTTCAACCCTTCCAACCCTTCGGAGCCCGACAGCTCACAGGACAACGTGCAGACCACCCTTACCGGTGATGTGAACAAGGACGGCGTTGTGAATATCCTCGACATTGTAGGTGTTGTGAACTACAGCCTAAAGGAGAGTGATGAGAATATGCATATATATGATGTCAACGGCGACGGCCAGGTGAACATATTGGATATTGTCAAAGTGGTTAATATTTCATTAGATTAGAATAGAGAAACGGAATATATGAAGAATTATGAGAAACCGAATGCTTTTGTGATAAGCATTGCAACTTCCGGGATTATTGCAACCTCGGATTTGAAGTACAGTAACGATAGTGCCGACAAGAACTACGACGTCCTCAGCGGCAAGCACCGCGGACAGTGGGGTGATGTATGGAAACAGCAATAAGACAACAATAATAGAATCATGGAAAAAAGAATATACAGAATAGTGCTTGCTCTTATGCTTATGCTGCCCACCATTGCAGCAACAGCACAGGAGAGACTTTACATAGAAGAATGGTCCTTCACCCCCGGTGGCGAAACGGATTATTTTACCATTGCACTTGAGAATGGGGCACACAAAGACTACACTGCATTCCAGTTCGACTTGGTGCTGCCTGCCGGCCTTGAGATAGCATATTATGAGAGTAATGAAGGACTTAAACCTGATATTGGTAAAGCAGAGTCGGGTTCAGTGTTCCAGCGCCGTAATGACCACAATGTTGCTTGTGAGGTACATTCAGGATTTATAAGGGTCATCTGTATGAGTCTTACAAATATGACATTCAACAAGACAACCGGTAATCTCATTGATGTCTATGTAACCCCATCCCCTTATCTCAAGCCCGGTGATATTGAGATAAAGCTCCTTAATGTCAAGTTCGGCAGAGTAACCGAGGAGTACGGTTTCAAGGCCGATGAACTCACGCTGACCGGCCTCACAGCCGAAGCTACAAGCACCCTCAATATAAAGGTCTCATCGGCCAACAAGTACAGTACCGCAGTTCTTCCATTCGATGTTGAGACAATACCAACAGGTCTCGAGGTCTACAGCTGCAACAGCACAAGTGGCGAGAGCCTTGTACTTACAAAGCAGAACAGCATGGCGGCCTACACTCCTTATATACTCCATGCTCCCAACGGCTACAGCGGTACACTGAGCGGCGATGTTGATGAAAGCAGGTACAGCGAGAGTGTAACCGACGGTTACCTGAGTGGAACTGTTGTAGCAACGGAGGTTAGTGGTGGCGAAGGACATTATGTAATGCAGAACAAGGGCGATGGTCCAATGTTCTACAAGGTTACCGACACTGCATTTTCAATCCCTGCCGGCAAATGCTGGCTTACATTGCCCGCTGAACTGCAGGGCAGTGTATCGTTCCGTCTTGACGGCACAACGGGTATTGAGGAGATAACAGAGCCGGGAGAGAACAGCAATGCTATTTACGATTTGCAGGGAAGGAGAGTTGAAAGCCCTGCAAAGGGTATGTATATTATAAATGGTAAGAAGGTATTTATAAAATAGAAATCATAATAATAAATAATCAAAGGCTCGCTGTACAGCGGGCCTTTGATTATTTATTATGGAAAAACCTTATGTGGATATAACGGCAGTCCGTCGGGCAACATTAATGGAGAGTTCAATGATTCAAGCGACTGCTTGAACTGCTCGGGCGTCCTTGCGCCTACAAGAACCGAAGTAACACCACGTTGCGCAAGCACCCATGCAAGCGACATTGTTGCAAGCGATTCGCCACGCTCAACAGCTATGGCGTTGAGCGTGTTCAGATAGCACTGCAGTTCGGGAGTGAGCATTGCTGCTTTTAGAGAACCCTCGCGCGACATGCGGGAACCTGCAGGGATACCATTGAGGTATGTTGATGTGAGCAATCCCTGTGCCAAGGCCGAGAATGAGATAAAGCCTATTCCATGTTCGGCACAATAATCAAGTACACCTTCGTTCTGTACAGCCCTGTCGAGCAGGTTCAGACGACCTTGAAAAATCAACGGTGGTACGCGCTGCATGCGCAGGAAAGTATCGGCATATTTCAATGCCTCAAGTGGCCAACGGGATATTCCTATATATAGTGCCTTGCCCGAACGCACTATATCTACAAGTGCCTGCAATGTCTCATCAAGCGGTGTTATAGGGTCGTAGCGGTGAATATAGAATATATCTACATATTCCAGCCCCATACGTTTCAGGCTCTGGTCAAGACTAGCCATCAGATGTTTACGCGAACCCCAACTGCCATAAGGCCCTTGCCACATATCGTAACCGGCCTTTGTGGCTATCAGCAATTCATCGCGATGGGAATGGAAATCGTCCTTGAGCATGCGCCCCACCATCTCCTCGGCAAAACCCGGAGGAGGACCGTAATTGTTGGCAAGATCGAAGTGGGTTATACCGTTATCGAATGCCATACGGGCTATTGTACGACAGTTGTCATAAGAAGCCTCTGCACCGAAGTTCTGCCAAAAGCCCAACGAGACTTTTGGTAACATGACTCCACTGTTTCCACAACGGCAATAGAGTTTGTCGCCACCTGAGTATCTTGTAGCTGAAGCTATATATTGTTCCATAAATTTATATTGGACAAGGTTTACTTTCGTTCAAGTTCCTGCAACTCCTCCATCTTCTTGTTCGCAAGGAATTCATATACACCACAAAGGTGCTCGCGCACTTTGCCATGGCCGAATTCGTAGACCTTGGTTACAAGACCATCGAGGAAGTCACGGTCGTGACTTACACAAATTAGTGTTCCATCAAAGTCCTGAAGTGCCTGCTTGAGAATATCCTTGGTCTTGAGGTCGAGGTGGTTTGTAGGCTCATCAAGAATAAGCAGGTTTACAGGCTCAAGCAACAGTTTCATCAATGCAAGACGAGTTCGCTCACCACCGGAAAGCACCTTGACTTTTTTGGCACTTGCCTCGCCACCGAACATGAATGCGCCAAGCAGGTCGCGTATCTTGTTACGGATCTCGCCCTTTGCAACATCGTCTATAGTCTGGAACACTGTCAACTCTTCATCGAGCAGTGAAGCCTGATTCTGTGCAAAATAGCCTATCTGCACATTATGACCGAGCTGTAATGAGCCTTCGTGTTCAAGTTCCTTCATTATACACTTTACAAGTGTAGACTTACCCTCACCGTTACGTCCGACAAAGGCAACCTTGTTGCCACGCTCAATGGTGAGCGAAGCACCTGAGAATATACGCTTGTCGCCAAAAGCCTTGCCTACACCATCCATAATCACAGGGTACTGGCCCGAGCGTGGTGATGGCGGGAACTTGAGCCTCAATGCCGATGTATCCTCTTCGTCAACCTCTATTATTTCGAGTTTTTCAAGCATTTTCACACGGCTCTGCACCTGCAATGTCTTGGAATATGTACCCTTGAAACGTTCGATGAAATCTTTGGTCTCCTGAATCATCTTCTGCTGCTCCTCGTACTGTTTCTGCTGCTGCTGACGGCGCTCGGCACGCAATACAAGGTATTGTGAATAGTTGACCTTGTAGTCGTATATGCGTCCCATTGTCACTTCAATGGTACGGGTTGTAATATTGTCGACAAACTTACGGTCGTGGCTTATGACAACTACTGCCTTGCCGTTGTTTATAAGGAACTCCTCGAGCCAGCCTATAGATTCGATATCGAGATGGTTGGTAGGCTCGTCAAGCAATAGTACATCGGGGTTACGCAGCAACATTTTTGCAAGTTCTATACGCATGCGCCATCCACCACTGAACTCACTTGTCTGGCGATCGAAGTCCTTTCGCTCAAAACCCAAACCAAGGAGGGTCTTTTCAACATCTTCCTCGAAGTGTGTCATGTCGATGGCATAGAATTTCTCGCTCTTTGCAGCCACATCATCAATGAGTGCCATATATTCGTCGCTCTCGTAATCGGTACGTGTGGCAAGTTCATTGTTCAGGCGATCGAGTTCAGCCTCCATCTCATACAGGTGGGCAAAGGCCTGCGATGCCTCCTCAAAGACAGTGCGGCCATCCTCGGTCATCAGGTGCTGTGGCAGATATGCTATCACAGTATCCTTGGGAGCAGACACAACACCACGTGTTGCATTGCGCACACCGGCAAGTATTTTCAACAAAGTACTCTTTCCCGCACCATTCTTGCCCATGAGAGCAATGCGGTCCTTCTCATTTATCACAAATGAAACATCGCTGAAAAGCGTAGTTCCACCAAATTCCACTGTCAGTCCGTCTACTGAAACCATATAATCAAATACAATATTTTAATTCAGAATATCAACATACAAAAGCAAGCGCACAAGAGTGTGGGAAATCACTTAACAAGTTTTTTTTTACCGTCAACTATATATATACCACTCTTGACAATGGAGTCAATTCTGGAACCACTGAGATTATAGACACAGTCCGAGAACCTTTCTCCAAGCGCAACATCCTTGATATCGGTTGCTTTGAGCAAGGCATTATATAGCGCTTCGAGTTTGTTATAAACCTTATCGACTTCAACATCATCGGTACTGTTGCCATACAGAAACTTTGCTATGGCAAGCAGATTGCACAGAGCCTCAACGTCACCAACTGCAACGGTTGAAGAGTAGGCTGCAGACAACACACATCTGTTACCTACTGTTTTCAAGGTAAATTCATCCATGTGCCAATAAGTTCTCTCGGCAACCACCTTGAAACGCAAATAACGATAGTTCCTTCCACAGTCAAAGATGTCCGAAGTGTAACTGCTCCTTGAAGCTTGGGGCAATCCGCTGTTTACTGTATATACCTGCATGTAATTTACCTTATCATTGCTGCCAAGAACAGTTATTCCGTCGGGGAAATCGGCATTACTGGTTGTATTACGGGTGTTGTAATGGAACTGGTAAAGAGAGTTCCCGTTATCGCCCAAATCTACCTCGATATAGTGATATCCCTCATCTGTTTTGGAGTCATGCCAATTGGTGTGGAAGAAACTGCCGGAATTATTGGTTACACCGTCTACCAGAGCAGCAATGCTACCCTCCTGTGGGTCGGAGGCATTGGACCAGAGATAATACTGTGCTGATGGATTGTTCACCTGCAATGGCAATGCGGTAACCTTGTCGCAGGAAACGACAGATGTAAGTTCCTTTATGAGTATTTCACTCCTGTCTATCAGTTCGCCAAGAGCTTTGCGGTTGCCACCCTTGCTGAATATTGCAGTGTATACGGCATCCTCGCCGGCATATCTTGAACAGACAGCCTCTTTGCTTATAAGACGTCCGTACTGATCGTACCATCCAAGGAAGTCACAGCCCATTGCTGGCTCGGCCTCCATAGTAAATACGATTCCGCGTGAAACCTCCCACTCGGTAGACTTGGAACCGTCGGGGGTCTCATCGGTAGATACAGCCACTGTTCCCCATGATGGATTATTTGCCTTGACCTCGATGTGGGAAGCTGTCTGCGAATGAGCGGTAACGTTTAGTATGAGTTCGTAACACATGCGGTTCAGCGTGTTCTTGGCCGGGTATGCGCCGGTTGCCTCATCACGACCGGCTTTCCATGCTCCATCAAAACGCAGACGCATGTGTGTCATGCCAATTGGAGTATCATAGGGTAAAAGTACATTGACTTTACCGTTGCAGACACTTGTGTTCTGCGCCGACGGGGTTCCTACAACTTTAAGCAACTCGCCACTGTCGTCAAAATCGCCATCGGCATTAAGGTCTATATATGCACTGAGATAGCAGTATTTAAGGCCATTGTTGTCATCGTCACTCCAAGTGATATCAAAACTTGCACCCTGAGGAATATCCATTATCTGCGGAACTGTATTGAAAAGAGCTGCAGGTGTTGTAGACGCCTCATATATTGTCACCGGTTCGCGGTTACGGTATGCAAATGTAAGTTCATTCACATACGAGGTCTTTACAGCAGCGTCGCCCCAATCGCCCTTGTCCTCGGCAGGAACACCCCACTTGTCCTCGATGAAGTTGGCTGTAAACACAGCACTCTCCTTGCCATAGTAGACAAAAGGATTATCGTTGCTCACCTTATTGCCATTATTGTCGCTCCAGTGACTGAAATTGTATCCAGTATTTGCAGCAGCAATAAGCCTTACGGCAACGGTATTGGTTATAGTGAGTTTATCGGTTCCCTCAATGGCTACAGTTCCGTTGGCTCCGGCAACAGCTGTTACTGTACGGGGCGATGTTATCTCTTCAACAAGTGCCAAACCGAATGTTATGCTTGTACCGTCGCTGAATGTAATTGCTGCCTTCACCTTTCCAATCTCGGCATTGGCAGGTATTGCCACACTGTAGCCATTGGCCTGCAGTTTCTCATTTTCACTGACTCCACCATCGGCATTAAGGTCGACCCAGACAGCCGAAATTGTAACATCTTTTCCAATCTCTACAGGCAGTGTCACCACCTGACCGCGATATACCTGAGGAGTGACATCACTCTTTGTTGCATCGCGTGTGATTCCCATGGGGAATATATAATTCTTATCGACACCCTTCAGACGACCAAAATATTTCCCGAAGGTCTTGTTAGCCTTTTCGGTAGCCGACATATCTGCAGGAATCACCACCTTGGAGTAATCGTATCTGGTGTAATCGACAGTCCAAGGATATTCAAAGCTGGCATACCAGCCACCCGAAGGTGCATTGCCATTATTCTCAAAGAAATGCTTCCAACGTACATAGTGGAAGTCCTTTATAAGACCAGCCCAACAGCGGTTGGAGTAATCGTGCAGGTCGGTGTTGCCTTTTGACCAGACGGTTATCTGCGTACGGGCATTCCACTCCAGCCAATTACGGTCGTTGGTTGTAGTACCATTAACCTCACCTGCAATATTACGGGCAAGACTTGTCCAACGCTCAAGTTTGAAGTTCTCGTCATATGACAACATTTCATCGAGATCGAGCATTAGCTGCAGATAAAGTTTATAAAGACGCTCATATTCGCTTGTGTTGCCCGATGTGTAGGCAGCCTTTATCAGTGGCAGAAGTTCTGCCGCATAGTCGACCATAGCCTGACGCACTACATCTATGAAATCATAGTTGTAGTTTGCAATACCATCCTCTGTTGTTATGAGATCGCTTATTGAAGAGAGTTCATCGGCCGCAAGCAGCACATCCTGTGTATCCCAATATATAGCCGATGTACTCCAGCTTGATACGCTCCTTACATCCCATGCCGGACGGGCAAGGATTACCGCCTCGGATGTTCCCTGCTGGTCGGTAGGACATGCCCAAACCGATTCCTTCAAGTTCTGTAAAGCCGAGAGAGCTTTACTGTTCTCTATTCCGTAACGTGCATGGGCATACTCCTTGAGCCACTCGTCAGCAGTCGGGCGCTTGGCAGGATCCATCCATGGAAGTTCAAAGAGCATATCGTAAAGGATTGGGTTAGTCTCGGTACCCTCGGGGGTTGCACCTACACCCTGCATGTTATTGTTCCTTTCAAGCGCGCTGAAATAGTCGGCCATTGTTGTCTCAAGACGACCATGCAGACCGCTACGTCCACCAAAGTTATGGAGCATGCAGAATATATATGGACGGCCGGCGAAATATCCGGTATTCCATCTTGCCTTTCCACGCGCATCGGCAAAAAGATCCAGAGCTATGAAACGCTCCTTGTAACTGTCACTACCCATAGAACTGAAGGCACCGCTCTGTGGCACTCCCTGCCAGTACTGTATAATCCATTTGGGCTGTGAAGGAGCATTGTATTTCTCCTTTTCACTATTTGACACATTGCTGTAGTATGTATCCAAATGAGCCATTATATTGGGATAGCAGGTCTCGTTTGAGACTCCCGATGGCAATGAACCTTCGTGGAAGGGATCGATACTGTAGAACCCGGAAACTCCCATGACCTCATGCAGGTGCTTGTAATAGACTGGTGCAAATGTTGCATAGCTTGTAGAGTTCGGTTTCAGGATATCGGGGCGTGTGTAACCACCAGCCCATGTACCGTTGTTCACAACATCGGCTCTGTTGAAACCGTCGATTGTATAATTTACAATGCAGTTTGGAACCTGGCCGCTGAAACCGGGAATTACCGGTTGCATGCCAAGCTCACGCATACGCTGCAACATGTTACGGCAAAGTTGTTCCTGACGTGTGTACCACCAATCGGGATTACCGTTCATGACAACATCCTTAGCATTGATTGTTCCACCCCACCCCTCAAGGTTGTTCATGGCAAACCATGCGATGAAACCGGGACCTGCAATATAATTGTTGATATCGGTATCGCTTACATTCAATTCTTTAAGGAACTTGCGTGTCACTACATCCAGACCTACAAGATTGAGCGGTGCATTGATACCATGCAGAGCCATCCAGTCTATCTCCTGCTGCCAACGTTCCCATGTCCAGAAGGCCATTGAATAGGAGAATGTACAGGTATTGAAATCGTAGCGGTACTTGGATGTACTCTCATGCTTTTCCTCTCCCGATGGAAGTGGAAGTGTTGCTTTGGAAAGGTCGGTGACAAGATTGTTCCATGTAAGGTTAATATGTGCATAGTGGTTCAGATACCAGTTGATACCGGTAGCAACCGAAAGGACATTGTTACCCTTGATACATGGTTTGCCATCCTTGGATGTGATGATAAAGACATCCTTGCCGGTGGCATCGTCGAGTGTTCCGTCAATTATTGTAACAAATCTGTCGGCAGCCCCATCGCCACCAATGCGGTTGAGCAGAGCTTTGATTGCCTGCTGTGGAGTTGCCACCGGCACCTGAGCCTTGACAGGCACAAGTGCAAAGATTACAATTACCAGAAACAGAGTGTATGTCAAAAACCTTTTCATATCATTAGTCTTTTTTTGTTCTATTTGGGAAAATATGCAATCACTTTACAAGAACCTTTTCGCCGGCAACAATATATGTGCCGCTACGCAGACCTTGTGTAGCTCTTGAGTGCTCAACGTTGCTACGTAACAGAATACCTGTCATTGTGTACACATCAACAGTGTCGGGATACTTGTTTACGACAATACCTGTAGGAAGGGAAGATTTTGCATATATTGTAACATCCTTCTGACCACTCTTGTAACAAGAGAAACGTGGCGAGCTGACGTTGTACTGCAGTCTGTTGTGCGATTTGTCGCCCTGCGCAGTTATTGTTGCAAGCCCGTCACTTATGGTAATTGCCCAACTACCATTTTTATCAAGCGTTGTTGTGGTAGCAACATTGTTGCTGCTGCTTGACGATGCTGCAAGGTAACCGTTGCCTACGTTGAATGCATATGTGCCTTCTACAACACCCTCTTCGAGCAGAATAATCTGTGCGTCATCGGCAAGGTAAGTAATTGCACCATCACTTGTCATCATGTCGGTTTTTGTGCGATATTTGCCATTGTCGCTGTGTGCTCCCATCACATAGTTCTCATATCCAATAACTATTGAGTCGCCAACGGAGAGTTTCGACGCATCTGTAACAAGGACAAAATTGCCGCCGGTAAAGTTGCCGTCGTTGCCCTCGTTATTATTGTTGTCGTCACCGTTGTTACCACCGTTATCCTCGCTGTCATCATCATTGTCATTGCCACCGCTGTTGCCGCCATCGTTGGCACCTTCAATGGCCTTTACAATTACATTGTCAATCTCGAATGTGCCGGCCTTGGTCTCGGTTCCCTTGTAGAAGAATGCGAGGGTTACGGCTTTCTCACCCATGTATTTCTGTGGGATTGTGATGTTTCCTGTCTTTGTCAGCTTCCAGTCGGTGGTGTTCTCGGTTGCGCCAAAGTCTATTGCCTCCCAGGTCGCGTTTTCAACATCGCCGTCGAAGTCGTTGCAAATCATGAGTGCGTGGTGCTCGGCAGCCTTGTCGCTCTCGCAATAGCGGATTACGTATTCAAATGATACTGTCGCAACGCTGTCGTTAGAGAAATCGAAGAATGGCGACAGTAACCAGCTCTCGGCATCGTTATTGGTCTTGCTGCTGCTTACGTATGATGTCGCAATGGCATATTTGTACTGGCTGCTGAGCTGCCATGGGTAGTTGCCTACGCCCTCGTATGTGGTGAACTTCATTGTAGAGCCGTCGAAGTTCTCGTCGAGGTAAATCTTCCAGCCGTCGATTATTTCAACATCATCGTTTCCGCTGTTGTCACCGTCGCCGTTGTTGTCGTCGCCACCGTTGTTGTCGCCATTGCCATCATTACCGCCTTCAACCTCGCCTGTGAGGTGGAAAACATAGTTTATTGAGTCGCCCCAGACATAGTCGGCAAGCTGTGGGTAGTCGACAAACGGGTTACGGTTGCCCTGTACTGCGTACACGGCATTGTTGCGGTTAACCTCTTTCTCGCTTACAGGGTCTTGTTTGTGCCATTTGAGCAACAGTTCTACAGCCCATGGCTTCAGGGTTGGGTAGGTACTCTTCTCATAGTTCATCCATGTGTATTTCCATGTCAAATCCTGATAACAGGTAAACATGTACATGAACACACGCGCAAAGTCTCCTTTGTACTCGTCGCAAGGTTCGTAGGCATTCTGGCTGCTGCCATCGATGTTGGCCTTTCCAACAAATGTAACACCATTATCCCACGACACACTTGTGAGCTCACCAAGCGGATAGTTGCTCTTGCGGCTGTTGGCATCCTGATCCGATGGATTCAGGTGATGAAGGTCGCAATAGGCATTATTTTGAGTTCCGCCCCACCAGCTTTTTGCAACACTGTGTTCAATATTCATTCCGCTTACAGCAGAACCCTTGCTGCCAAAGTAGCGTTTCTCGGCAGAATACATGTCGAGCACGCGTCGCTTGCCATTCTCAACAACAGCATCTGTTGTATAGAATGCCCCCCAGGTACTGCTTTCACCACTTCCATAGCTGATTTTCTTATGGTTCTTGATAAGTTCATACAATGCTGTTTTTAACGTAGCACCACCATTGACACCATCTACACTCTTGTAGTAATCGGCCTGCGCCAAAACAACAACTGCAAACAGCGACAGCAACAAGAACGAAGTTAATCTCTTTATCATGTGAAAATTATTAT
>JAFZFM010000119.1 GCA_017555865.1 Bacteroidaceae bacterium | reverse complement strand
TTACACTTGAATGTGTGTGTCGTAAAAATCGATAAAAATGCATTGCTTATTATCTTAAAAAATATATATTATTGTTTTATCTGTTTGAAAATTGCCCTTTTTTTGTTAAGTTTGCGCTCAATTATGGCGTCTCGGCTTCTGTCAGCTCCTGTTGGCAGTGTATACTATGGCGATTGGCTTGCCCTTATAGGTGCATAATGGTGTCTGTCCGCTGTGCCTTGCACGCGGATTGTGCTATGCGGCCAGTCTGCTTTACCTTGATGCACGTTAATGTGAATTTATTAACTTTTAATTTTTTAATCTATGTTTGAAGGACATCCTAAAGGTCTTTGGGCTTTGGCCCTTGCCAACACAGGTGAGCGTTTCGGCTACTACACCATGTTGGCTGTGTTCCTGTTCTTTTTGCAGGACAACTTCGGTTTCTCAATGGGAACCTCAAGTACTATCCAGGCTATCTTCCTGGGTGTAGTTTATTTCGTGCCTCTTTTCGGTGGTATGCTCGCCGATAAGTTCGGTTTCGGTAAGATGGTAACAATCGGTATCCTTGTAATGTTCTTGGGTTACTTCCTGCTTGCATTGCCTCTTGGCGCAGGTACTGTGGCTCTCGGCGTTATGGCGCTTGCACTTTTGTTCGTGTGTGTCGGTACCGGTCTTTTCAAGGGTAACCTCCAGGTGCTTGTAGGTAACCTGTACGACGAGCCAAAGTACGCTGCAAAGCGTGACGAGGGTTTCAGCATCTTCTACATGGCAATCAACATCGGTTCTATGTTTGCAGCTGCTGCCGCTCTGGGTATCATGGCTTGGATGCAGGCTGAGTATGGCGTTTCTAAGGCCGATTCTTATCACTTTGCATTTGCTGTTGCATGTGTGTCATTGATTGTTTCAATCATTATCTATTACGCATTCCGTAGCACATTTGCTCACGCCGACCGTGCAAAGGTTGCAGCAAAGGGCGCTACAGAGGTAGTAGAAGAGCAGCTTACTCCTGCGCAGACAAAGGAGCGTATCATTTGCCTTTGCCTTGTGTTCGCAGTGGTTATCTTCTTCTGGATGGCATTCCACCAGAACGGTATCACAATGAACCAGTTCGCACGTGAGTATACAGCTACTTCAGAGAGCGGTTTCATGAGCCTTTTCCTCAGCAAGTCATTCAGCTTCGCTGACACAAGAAGCATCTGGAACCTTGTTTGTGTAATCCTTGTTGTTTACGGTGTTCTCAACATCTTCCAGTCAAAGACAATGAAGGGCAAGCTCATTGCTGCAGCTCTCTTTGTTGCCGCAGGCGGTGTTCTCGTTTACAGAGCTATGACTGTTGAGGGTTCTGTTCAGGTTGAGGCTCCTATCTTCCAGCAGTTCAATCCTTGCTTCGTTGTTGCATTGACACCAATCATCATGCTTGTGTTCAGTGCTCTTGCAAAGAAGGGTAAAGAGCCCTCTTCACCAATGAAGATCGGTTTGGGTATGCTCGTTGCCGCCTCAGCTTTCGTTATCCTCCTCGTAGGTTCAATGGGTCTTGTATCTCCTGTTGAGCAGAAGGTTGCTTTGGAGGCAGGTACAGCTACTTTGGTTTCTCCAAACTGGCTCATCAGCACATATCTTGTGTTGACTGTTGCCGAGTTGCTCCTCTCTCCAATCGGTATCTCTTTTGTGAGCAAGGTTGCACCTCCAAAGTACAAGGGTATGATGATGGGTGGCTGGTTTGTGGCTACTGCTATCGGTAACTTCCTTATCTCAATCCCGGGTATGCTTTGGGACAAGACAGAGCTTTATGTTGTATGGGGTGTCCTCATCGCAATCTGCCTTGTATCGGCTATCTTCATCTTCTCAATCCTCAAGCGTCTCGAGAAGGTTGCAAAGTAATATATTCTGCGTAAAAATATTTAAAAGTGCATCGCTGTAGCGGTGCACTTTTTTTATGCCTATCCACCACTTCTTGTCCTGTTGAATAAAAATATCTCTAAAATGTGTTTAGTTTATTGAAAATGTGTTAATTTAGCGCGTTCGCATCATGTCGTTTGTGAGGTGTATCATAATCATTGACTTTTGTATGATTACGGCAGACATCCATTGGTGTATGTAAAACACGGATTCTTTAATTTAAAACATAAATTTATGTGTAGAAAAACATTTACCTTACTCCTTTTAGGGGCTGTGTCGTTGTTCTGCTCTTGTGTGGACAACAACTATGACATAGTGAACAAGGAGATCAGTACGGATGTTAGGATTGAGGGTAACAAAATCTCCATTCCTTTCGGTAGCCTAAAGGCCATTCCGCTGGATTCGTTGGTCGATACAGATGATATCGACATATTGGAGAAGAGCGCTGACGGTACCTATTGTATTGCCATTGATGATTCGATCTCTCCGGTTGAGGAGGTCATTGACCCTGTCAAGCTGAACGTGGACCCGCAGACCCACTCTGTGGAGATTGAATTCAGTGATGTGGAGATTGACTCTGTCCACATTGAGGCTGAGCCAATTGATCCTATCGTGTTCACGACTCCTGAAATTTCAGTGGAGGAGTTGAATGACAAGCTTCCTGTCCTT
>JAFZFM010000118.1 GCA_017555865.1 Bacteroidaceae bacterium | reverse complement strand
GAATAAAGACATCAGATGAATAACAATTAATAAGGATAACACTTAAATGAGAAAATTTTTATTGACATTCGTGTTGTTGGTATGCACCGTTATGAGTGCTGTTGCCGATAATGTCACTTTTGTGGCGTCGGCACCACGCTCGGTTGCAGTAAACCAGCAGTTTCGTTTATCATACAAGATCAATCGTGCAAATGTTGGCGAACCTTCAATAGCTGCTACTCCCGGCTTCGAGATACTCTCGGGGCCACACCGTTCTACGCAGCATAGCTATAGCAATGTCAACGGTCGCACAGAGTCATCGGAACAGGTTACATTTACTTATATCCTGATGGCTGGCAAGGAGGGGGATTTCACTATTCCCGCAGCAACAATTTCGGTTGACGGTAACAAAATCTCTTCCAATGCTGTTTCCATCAAGGTGCTGCCTGCAGGCCAGTCGGCCGGCGCATCATCTCAAGGTGGTGGTGCAAGCAACCGCAATACAGGAACAGCATCGGCAACAGAAATTGCCGGTGATGAACTTTTTGTGCGAGCTACATTGAGCAAGACAAAGGTTTATGAACAGGAGGCTGTGCTGTTGACATATAAGGTGTACTCTCTTGTAAATCTTACAAATCTTGATAACCCTACTCCCGATCTCAAGGGTTTTCATATCCAGGAGGTGGAGTTGCCACGCGAGAAGCAGTTTGAACTTGATGTATACAACGGACGTAACTATCACTCTGTAGTATGGCGTCAGTTTGTTATTTTTCCTCAGCAGAGCGGCTCAATAGAGATTCCGCCTCTTACATTTGAGGGAGTTGTTGCTGTGCAGACACGTCGTAGCATGGACCCCTTTGAAATGATGTTTAACGGACGTTCGGCATATGTCGATGTTAAGAAAACATTGAAGACAAACAAACTTACACTAAATGTGGAAAGTCTGCCAACCGGCAAGCCATCCTCATTTACAGGTGCTGTGGGCAATTTCAGTGTAAAAAGTACACTCAGCACTACAAGCCTCAAGACAAATGAGGAGATGACGCTGAAGATAACGGTTAAGGGTAGTGGAAACATGAAACTTATGGGCGCACCAAAAGTTGAGTTCCCAAGTGAATTCGAGGTGTATGATCCTGTTGTCACAAACAATTTCTCACTCAAGAGCAACGGTTTCTCGGGAGAGAAGGTGTATGAATATCTCATTACTCCACGTTCAAGCGGTGAGTTTACAATTCCGGCAGCTGAATTTACATACTTTGATACAGCTACAGGCAGTTACAAGACTGTGAATGCCGAGAGTTATACTGTAAATGTTGAGAAGGGAAGTGAGGGTACTGTTACTGCTGCTGCCACATACATAGGCAAGGAGAAGAACAAGATACTTGCAACCGATATCCGCCACATAAAGTTCGGTAACAGCGAATGCTCTGCTGAAGAGACTTTCTTTGCCTCTTCGCTCTATTATGCAACATATTTTGTTGCCTTGTTACTGTTTGCATTGTGTGTTTATATTGGCCGTAGACGCATTGCCCAAAACAGTAATGTATCACTCGTGCGCACCAAAAAGGCCAACAGTGTTGCAGTCAAGCGACTCAAGTATGCAAAGAAACTGCTTGGCGAGAATAACCGCAACGGTTTCTATGATGAGATATTGAAGACTCTTTGGGGATATATAAGCGACAAACTGAATATTCCCGTGGCGCAGTTGTGCAAGGATAATGTTGCCGAAGAAATGCGCAAGAAGGGACTGGACGATACTTTGGTCAATGAACTTAACAATGTGCTGAACGAATGTGAATTTGCACGCTACGCACCGGGCGACGCTGCTGTTGCAATGGACAATGTCTATTCACTGGCAATGAATGTGATAAGCAGAATAGAGAATGCTATAAAAAAATAATCCTGTTGAAATGAAAAAACTTCTTTATATACTTCTTTTTGTTGCTGTGCCCACACTAATGGTGGCTCAGGATAAACTATTGCCTGTCCAGCAGCAAGACTATACAAAAGAGATGGGAGACAGTGCCTATTCTCAGGGACGTTTTGGCGAAGCTGTGAAAATATATGAGTCGCTCATTGCTGCCAATGGTGGCAATGTTGAACTCTATTACAATCTTGGCAATGCAGCCTACCGTTCCAATATGATAGGAAAAGCTATCCTTAACTATGAACGTGCATTGCGTATTGACCCGACAGATGAGGATGTCAAGGCGAATCTGGAATTCGTGCAGTCAAGAACAAAGGATGAAATTCCCGAACAGTATGAATTTTTCCTTTCATCGTGGTTCGACAGCATTGCAAATCTTTTGGGTGTTACTGCCTGGGCTGTAATTGCAGTGGTCGCGTTTGTCTTCATGTTGTTGATGGTGGCTGTTCTTGTTTTCAACAATGGAACCAAGCGTAAATTTGCTACGCTAATGGCGTTGCTTTCCGTTTTTGTTGTTATATTTGCAAATATCGCAGCAAACAGCATGCATGGCAAAAGTAATGATACTGCGGCTGCAATAATTATGAGGGAAGAGGTTGCTTTGAAAAGTACCCCCGACAATTCTGGAATTGTGTTGACAAAAGTACACGAAGGGCGCAAGGTTAAGATTGTAGACGATACAATGAACGAGTGGAAGGAAATTTCTCTCGAGGACGGAACTGTTGGTTGGGTGCAGGCAAATGTGCTTGAGCGTATCAAGCAATAATGATAACCCTGCTCTTTGCACAAACATATATAAAACAAAGACTGATGGACCTTAGTACAATTAACGATATAGATACCTCGCTGCTTCTATCTCTTAACGGCAGCGACTCCCTGTTTTGGGACGGTTGTATGAAAACCTACACCTCAATGGCGGTGTGGATGCCATTAGCTGTAATGCTGTTGTATGTTTTTGTCAAGAACAACAATATAAAGGATTTCTTGCTGCTGCTTGTGATGTTCGGTATTGTATTCGGACTGGCCGATTATATCTCTTCGGGATTGTGCAAGCCTTTCTTTGAGCGTTGGCGTCCTACACGTGATCCTGTGATAATGTATATTGTAGATGTTGTTAATAATACGCGAGGAAAGGATTATGGCTTTACTTCGAGCCATGCTGCCAACTCCTTTGCAATAGCTACATTTGTAATCCTTGTAATCAAGAACAGGATTCTGACTTTCTCGCTTCTGTTCTGGGCTGCGATGAATGCCTTTACACGCATATATCTTGGCGTACATTATCCCGGCGATATTCTTGCCGGTACCGCAATTGGTGTTATTGTGGGGTGGAGTATGTACAGACTGTATATGTACATAAGAAAACGACGTACAAACAAAGTGCAGCGTGACTGGATTTCAACCCAATATACAAAAAGCGGCTATCTTGTATCCGATGTCTATCTTTTGTTGCTGTTCATGTATGCAACATTCGCGGCAATTCCTATAATATCGTTCTTTACTTTCGTGAACTGATATTTGCTTTACAATAGAAATAGGGTATGTACTCAGTCAATGTGTTTCTGTATACATTTTGAGCCCAATAGTATTATCACCATTTGCTGCCATCAGGGTTAATTCCTATGGCAACAAATGGTGAAACTTTGTTAATCATGTACAAATATTTCCTCCTTTCTGTTGCAAACGGCCACATCGCAATACTATATTTGTGATAAAAAAGACTCTTATGGCTAAAAATGACAACTGTAGCAGTGGGGCGTATAAAGAGAGAAAATCTTCGCTTCGTCATGTAATTCTTCCCAATACTGAACGTGGTCACAGATTAAGTATAGTGAAATCACCTTTTACCGGTAGATATGTGCTGGCTAAGGAATTTTCTCCTGTGGAAAAAGAATTTGCCGAAAAATCAGCCTCTTTACAACGAGACGACAGCTTCTTTGATTTGTACAACGCCTATCGTCAGTTCGATGAAGATGGAACAATGGATAACGAACTGCGTCTTGCAATGCTGTGGGAGACCGTTTGGCTATTTCATCAGAACTTTACATTCAAAGGGAACTACAGCGTTGAAGAATTCAAAAAATCGTATCCATTCTTTGTCGAGGCAATTCTTAAACTGGTTAATAATTATAATATTCCACCGCTTGTAAAAGCCGATCTTTGCCGTCATGCCGGTCTGTTCTCCCGCTGTCGGGATTTTGTTGCAGATGTCCCTCTTGACAGTGATGAAAGAGAATTGTTTGAGTATGTATGCATGCTTGCAGCCCATGGAAACAGATACCCGATAAGATTCAGTAATGTCTGGGATTTCATTACTGTGAGGAACGTCAGGACCTCGCCCTCGGTATATTGGTTCTACGAGGAATTCTTGTACTGAATAAAGACGCATAATGTGTAAAAGATACCAGTAGTTATAGATGTGTTTTATTTTGTCCAACCATTTTAGTCTTTTTTAATATTTCTGCATTAAATTTTCTCTGTTTGAAAAATATTTTGTAATTTTGCGATTCAATAAAAAAGGGAGGGTTTGTTTTCTCCCTGTTTTATCGTTTTATGTAAGGTTATTCAGGAGTGGATGGCCTTGATTTTAAGAGATTTATAAGTTTAATTATTAATGAAAAAAGAACAATTGCGTCCCGACTATCTGTTTGAAATCAGTTGGGAGGTTTGTAATAAGGTTGGCGGAATATACACTGTGGTGTCTACAAAGGCACGTACAATTTCCGAGATCGAGGGACTTAATGCAATTTATATTGGACCCGATTTGTGGAAGGAGAAGACAAATCCGCTGTTTACCGAGGATAAGCGCTTGTGGAGCGCATGGCGCAAGAGTGTTTGCGGTGAAAAGATGACCGTTCGTTGTGGTCATTGGGAAATCCCCGGTCGTCCAAAAGTTATTCTTGTTGATTATACCGGTTACATGGATGATAAGGATTCAATCTATGCCGAACTGTGGAACGACTTTGGTGTCGATTCACTTCATGGTTATGGCGATTATGATGATTCAATGATTTTTGGCCATGCGGTAGGTAAGGTTATCGAGAGTTTCTATAACAGTAACATAAAGGCCGGCAGCAATGTCGTTGTTCAGGCTCATGAGTGGCAGAGTGGTGGTGCCGCGCTATATCTGAAAAAGCACCTGCCTGCAGTGGGTACAATTTTTACAACCCATGCAACAAGCATTGGACGCTCAATTGCATCTAACGGTAAACCGTTGTATGACTATTTCGAGGGTTACAATGGCGACCAGATGTCCGAAGAGCTAAACGTACAGTCAAAACAGTCTGTTGAGAAGAATACAGCCCTGAATGTCGATTGCTTCACAACAGTGAGCGAACTTACAGCGCGCGAGTGCAAGCAACTTGTCGGCCGTGAGTGCGATGTTATTCTTGAAAATGGCTTTGAAAAGGATTTTGTTCCTGTAGGCAAGGCTTTCACTGCAAAGAGAAAAAAGGCACGCGAGGCACGTCTGCGTGTTGCTGCAGCCCTTACCGGTGATACTATTGCCGATGATGCTATTATAATAGGTATCGGTGGTCGCATGGAAATGCGTAACAAGGGTATTGATATGTTCCTTGAATCTATGGCACGCCTTAACGCATGCGAGGAACTTGGACGCGATGTGGTTGCATTCATTGATGTTCCTGCATGGTCTGGTGATGCTCGTGAGGATTTGGTAAAGCGTCTCAAGAGTGACAAGAATTCTTGGGATACTCCGCTGCCAAACCCTTACCTGACACATAATCTCAATAACTTCTATGACGATGCAATTGCATGCTCTATACGCAACCTGCAGATAGACAACCGCAGTGGTAAGAACCGTGTGAAGGTGATTTATGTTCCATGTTATCTAAAGGGTAACGATGGTGTGTTCGATGCCGATTATTATGATGTACTCATTGGTAACGACTTGAATGTATATCCATCGTACTATGAGCCTTGGGGATATACTCCGCTCGAGAGTGCGGCATTCCATATCCCTACTATTACCACAAACCTTGCCGGTTTTGGTCTTTGGGTGAACTCGGAGCTTGGCAGAGAAGGTAAACTCTCTGATGGTGTTGAAGTTATAACACGTACAGACAGCAACTATTTCGATGCAGCCGAGGTTATTACAAAAACTATTTGTATCTTTGCGGGGCTTTCCGAGAAAGAGGTTTCCGACTGCCGTAAAAAGGCTTCCAAAATGGCCGAAAAGGCTCTGTGGAAACACTTTGTGAAGAACTATTTTGCTGCATATGACTTTGCTCTTGCTGCAGCTAACGAGAGAAAATAAGAAAACGAAATATTTATTTAATTAAAAAGAAATGATTGCAATTAGTAACGCAAACCAACCCTGTTGGAAATCAGTTAATGTAAAATCTTACATTCCCGAGAGCCTTAAACCTCTTGAGGAACTTTCACGCAACCTTTGGTGGGTGTGGAACGAGGAGGCTAAAGAGCTTTTCTCAATGCTTGACAGCGAACTTTACAAGGCATGTTCTGGTAACCCTGTTCTTTTGCTCGAGAAATTGGGCGTAGAGAAACTTGATGAGCTTTCTAAGGACAAGAAGATTCTTGAGAAACTCGCAAATGTATATGCCGACTTCCGTAAATACATGGACGTTAAACCAAACGCAGAGCGTCCTTCAGTAGCATACTTCTGTATGGAGTATGGTTTGACAAGTGTTTTGAAGATCTATTCAGGTGGTCTTGGTATTCTTGCCGGTGACTATTTGAAGGAGGCTTCTGACTCAAACGTTGACATGTGTGCTGTAGGTTTCTTGTATCGTTACGGTTACTTCAGCCAGTCTCTTTCAATGGACGGTTCACAGATTGCCAACTACGATGCACAGAACTTCAACCAGCTCCCAATAGAGCGCGTATACGAGGAGGATGGTGTAACTCCACTTGTTATCCACGTTCCATATATCGACTACTATGTTCACGCTAACGTCTGGAAGGTAAATGTAGGTCGTGTGCCCTTGTATCTCCTTGATACAGACTTTGATATGAACAGCGAGTTCGACAAACCTATCACACACAAACTATATGGTGGTGACTGGGAGAACCGTTTGAAGCAGGAGATTCTGCTTGGTATCGGTGGTATGATTGCTCTTGAGAAACTTGGTATCAAGAAGGATATCTATCACTGCAACGAGGGTCATGCTGCGCTTTGCAACCTCTACCGTTTGACACAGTACATCAAGACTGGTTACACATACGAGGAGGCTCTTGAGATTGTACGTTCAAGCAGTCTTTATACAGTTCACACTCCAGTACCTGCTGGTCACGACTACTTCGACGAGGCTCTGTTCGGCAAGTACATGAGAGGTTATGCAAGCCAGCTCAATATCACTTGGGACGACTTGATGAACCTTGGCCGTATCAACGCCGGTGACAAGAACGAGCGTTTCTGTATGTCTACATTCGCATGTAACACATGCCAGGAAATCAACGGTGTTAGCCGTCTCCACGGCAAGGTGTCAAAGGATATGTTTGCCGAGATCTGGAAGGGTTATTATCCATCGGAGAACCATGTAGGTTATGTAACCAACGGTGTTCACTATCCAACATGGGTAGCTCCTGAGTGGGATACACTTTACAAGGAGAACTTCGATCCAAGCTTCATCGGTGACCAGTCTAACGAGAGTATCTGGCATGCTATCGAGAATATCTCTAACGAGACTATCTGGAACACACGTATGGCTCGCAAGAAGATGTTGATCAACTACATCAAGAAGGCATTCAGCGAGGAGTGGTTGAAGAACCAGGGCGACCCAATGCGTATCGTTGACGTTGTAAAG
>JAFZFM010000117.1 GCA_017555865.1 Bacteroidaceae bacterium | reverse complement strand
CTTCGGCTGCAGCAATATATTCGTGTCCGTCAACTTGTGTGCCTTTCATTGCGATGAACATATCGCCTTTCTGCACCTTTCGTGAATCTATGTTCACTCCAAGCACGTCAATTTCATTGTTGGGCATTACAAGACGGTTGTATTGCACCTCTCTTAACAGTTCGTTTAATCTCATTATATATATGTTTATTGTTTTACCTTATTAATAATATATTGTGGTTGTTTATGGTGCAAGTGTCAGTTTAATGCTCTTGCCATTTACGGCTTTGCTTCCCGGAGGAATGCTTTGTGCCTTTACGGTTCCATATCCCTCGATGCTTACTTTCAGGTTACAGCTCTGAAGCAGGTATATGGCATCCTTTGCGCCCATTCCCTTTACGTCGGGAACAATACCGGTGTCTATCATCTTGTCATGGAAAGTGTATTCACCTGCCTTGTTGGTTGACAAGCTACCCCAGCGGCTGTCTGTGGTATGTGTGGCGTCGCTTATGGCATATCCCATTTTTTCCATTACAAAACTGCTTTCGCTGTAGCTACCGTTCTTTATAATAGGCAATGGGCTGTTGATGGTATCCACAGCCTCTTCTACTCCAGCTGTAAATTCCTTCGCCATAACCTTCTCGGCAATCTCCTTGAATGCCAATGCAGCACTGCTGCCACCTCCAAGCTTAATACGCAACGAGTCGGGGCGTGTATCCTGTTTCTTGTCATACAGCATTTGTACAAGCAGGGTGTACTTTGGCTTGTCGGCAGGAAAGAAACCGCAGAAACTCATCATCTTCTCGCTGTTGTCATACACACCGCTTATGGAGTTTGGAATGTTTGCAGTTCCTGTTTTTCCGGCAACAATCATGCTGTTCGATTTTGCACGCTTACCTGTTCCGTCCTTTCCGTTTACAACCTCAACCAGCAACTTGGTGACATCATCGGCTGTCTTCTTGGAAATCATCTGCTCATTCAGCACCTCTGTAGGGAACTCCTCTACCACAATACCATCCTTGAGGATTGCCTTTACAAGTCGAGGTTTCATCTGTTTTCCTCCGTTTGCAATAGTGTTGTAGAATGAAACCATGTTTATGCCGGTCATACCTACTGCATATCCGTATGACATTGAGTTGAGGCTAAGTCCGTTCCATCTTTTTGTACCAGGCATGGTGAGGTATGGTGTGCTCTCGCCCTCAATAAGGTTGTAGTTTTCTGTAAGTCCGAATCTTATAAGTGTGTTGGTGTAGTCCGACGGTTTGTTTGCATACGCCTTTCTTATGTACTGCACCATGCTTATGTTCGATGAATACTTCAGGGCTTCTGCCATACTGTATCTGCCACTGCCATTGTCGCGGTACATCTCATCTGTAACGGTCTTGCCGTTGAAACTGCACACTTTAGAGGCGTATGACCTTACAGAGTCGTTGACTGTGAGTCTTCCGTCATCCAGTGCGGCTGTAAGTGCAATGGTCTTGAATATTGAACCCGGCTCCATCAGTCGGCAGAAAGCGTGGTTGGGAGTTGGGTTGTTAGGGATGTTCTCTATGGTCTCGGCATATTCGCCCTGTCTTAGCTTCGTGAGGTTTACAACAGCCTTTATGTCTCCCGTTTCTGTCTCCATAAGTATTGCCCAGCCTGCAGGCAGATGGTAGTGTTTCAAGACCTTCTTTACTGCATTCTCGCAAATGTCAAGCATCTCGGAACTTATGGTTGTCTGCACGTCCATTCCAGCCTCGGCAGCTTTCTCTACCTTAAGAATGAATTTTCCTCCGGTCTTCTCCTTGCGTCCAACACCCGGTATACCGCGCAGATATGTGTCGTACTTCTTTTCGAGTCCGTTGATCTCTTCAATCTCTTTGCCTTTCTTGTCGGTAGTTTGTCGTACAATGCCGAACGTGCTCATACCAATGTCGCCAAATATGTTCTTCCGTTGGATTTCCTCCTCTACAATTATTCCGCTATATTTTTTGCCAAGGCATATTATAGGCAGTTTCAGCAGACGCTGGTACTGTGTGTACGATATTTTGCGGTTGTATAGCCAATGATAGCGTTTCTTGTTCCTGAAACCGTATGACAGGTCTTTCTCGAATTCTGCCGCACTCTTTTCGGGGAATATCTCATGCAGTCCTGCACATAGAGCCTTCATATCTTTTCTCCAGATGGAATCCCTCTTGTGTCGTATATTCTCCTCGTCCTTCTGGCTGCTACTGTTCTTGTATACAAAGTCGATATGTATCTTGTAGAGCGGCAGTGTGCTTACCATAAGTTCTCCCTCGTCGTTGAGGATGTTGCCTCGCCGTGGCTCAATTGGAACATTGCGCTTTACGTTTCTCTCCTTTATGGTGTTCCAAGTCTCCCTCTCCACAAACATGGTGATAACAGTGCAGCCAATGATTATAAAGGCGCATGTAGTGAAGAAGAATATCACCAGCAGATTGTAACGGAATATTATGTTTGAGCGGGAGTTGAACATTACTTATCTTCTTTTATTTTTATTGAGTAGGTAGGTTTACTTGGTGTCTTCAGGTCGCTGTTCCTGTTTTGCAGGAACTTCTCTATCTCGGTCTGTCGGCTCTTGTACGAGAATTCGCTCTTGAGTGTAAGCAGGTTATTCTTCAGTTTGTCCCTCTGCTTGGTCAATCGGTCTATCCTCAACAGTTCCTGTTCATATTCGTATCTGTTGCTCACATATATGAAAGCATAGAAGGCTATGAGTGCCAGCAACAAGGCATTCTTGGTGATAATGTTGCTCACAAACAGGCGGCCGCCCATTATGTAGCTTACAATACCGACCTTTTTCTTCTTTTTGCCCTCTTTGGTGTTATTGTTCTCTTTCATGTATATGTTTTACTTTTTAATGGCTATACGCAATTTTGCACTGCGTGAACGTGGGTTTCTTTCCATCTCCTCGTCGGTAGGTGCAATGACCTTCTTTGTCTCGAAAGGTGATGTAGTGTTGCCAAAGAAGTCCTTCTCTATCTTTCCATCGAAATTTCCGCTCTTCATGAAGTTCTTCACTATTCTGTCTTCAATGGAGTGGTAAGTGATTACCACCAGACGTCCACCGGGCTTAAGCAGATCCTTGGCGCTTATCAACATCTGTTGCAAGGCTTCCACCTCTTTGTTGATTTCTATGCGGAGTGCCTGGAAAACCTTTGCCAGTTCTTTCTTCTCGCGCTGTGGCGGGCAGAATGGCTTTGCAACCTCAATGAGCTCGTTTACTCTCTCAAATGGCTTTACAGCTCTTGCTTTCACAATGTTTGCTGCAAGTTTGCGTGCGCAGTTGAGTTCTCCGTAAAGCTTGAATATTCTTGCAAGCTCCTCTTCGGTTGCTCTGTTCAGCAAATCTGCGGCAGTCTCTCCACCTCGTTTGTTCATTCTCATATCCAACTTTGAGTCAAAACGGAATGAGAAACCGCGTGTCTCATCGTCAAAGTGGTGTCCCGAAACTCCCAAATCGGCCAGTATTGCGTCTACCTGCGTTGTTTCGTAGTAGTGCATGAAGTTGTATATGAACCTGAAGTTCCCGCGTACAAATGTAAAACGCTTGTCGTCCGGAGCATTCTTTTCGGCATCCTCGTCCTGGTCAAAGCTGTAAAGGTGTCCTTTCTTGTCCAGACGGGAGAGAATCTCTCTGGAATGTCCGCCGCCGCCAAAGGTAACGTCTATACAAACGTTGCCTGGGGTAATTGCCATTCCGTCAACACTCTCCTTGAGCAGAACCGGGGTGTGATATACAAGTTCTTCTTTATTCATTGCTGAGGCTATTGTTGTTTGTCATTATTTTTTCCAGTTCACGGCCAAACTCTTCGGGCGACATGAATGGAGATTCAACTTTCTCCTTTGCCCAAATCTCAATTGTGTCATCCATTCCAATGAAACGCACTTCCTGCTGTATGCCCGCCATCTTCATGTAGCGTTTCGGTAACAGTATGCGTCCGCTGGCATCTATGTTGATCTCTTCAACATCGGCAACAAACTGGCGGAAAATCATCTGGTGTCCTGCATTCCATTTGTCAAGGCGGCTACGCAACAGGTCTAGTTGCCTGTTCCAGCTATCCTCGGGATAAATTACAAGGCAGTCCTGGTACACATCCTTGCGCAACATGACCTTGTCGCACCCTCCACCCTGGAGTATGCGTCGAAAGCATGCAGGCAGGAAAACCCTTCCCTTGCTGTCGCTCTTTGCCTCTATGTTGCCAATGAAACGCATGGTTTTATCTCTAAATTATATAATTCGTTTCAAAATTACACAATTCCCCACAATTCCCCACAATTTTACAAAATAAATTTGATATAAAGTTTTCAACAATTTGTTAAGAACCCATCATGCTGTTTCTGCGTCATCTATCATATTGATGTTTAGTTTGTTAATCAATATGCCTACATGGGGTACAATGTGGGGGATAGTATATGTTTTTTGTGTGCATAAGTTTTGTTATCATGCCAAAAACTGTAGAAAACTCTTGTGAAATAAAGTTTCTGCAATAGCTTGAAATAATGATAGCAGACTTCTCTTTCAGGCAGGTTTTGTTAAAGATAAATAAAACTGCTCAAATGTTAAATAACAAATGTTAACGACTATTGCAATACTGTGTATATCATATATATTTGTGCCGTAAAGAATTATTAACTCATGAAAAACAAATATATACAGGCTGCAGT
>JAFZFM010000116.1 GCA_017555865.1 Bacteroidaceae bacterium | reverse complement strand
GACAACGCAATTATCTCCAATTTAGACAATAATTTTATATTATTTCGGCATAAGTTCCAAAATACCTGAACTGCTCCCCACACTCATGAAGTTCACACATGAGGGAAAGGAACTCATCACTATAAACGGAGGCCTCAATATCGAAATAGAAACGGTACTCGAACTCACGTTCGGGGATTTGACGGCTCTCGAGTTTCACGAGATTCACACCTGTTGCATTGAAGCGCGACATTATGCGGAATAGTGTGCCGGGACGGTTAGGTATGTTTATCATTACACTTGTACGGTCGGCACCGGAATATATCTTGGGCTCTTTTGCAATACAGATGAAACGTGTATAGTTGTTGTCACGGTTCTGGATTGAGGATTTCACAACCTGCATTTGATAAAGTTCGGCGCAGAGACGTGATGAAAGAGAGGCCTTTGTAGGGTCGCCCGATTTTGCAACCATACGAGCTGCTTCGGCAGTGTTCTCACATGCAATTACACGCACATTCTTTAGTGAGCCAAGAAATTCGGAGCATTGGTTTATTGCCTGCTGATGAGAATAGATTTCGCGTATATCCTCGAGTTTTGCACCAGGAATAGATAACAATGCATGGTCGACCTTAAGACGTACACCACGTACAATATTCACATTATAGGTTGCAAGCAGGTCGTAGATTGCATTGACCGAGCCGGCAAGTGAGTTCTCTATAGGAAGAACACCGAACTCGCACAAGCCACTGCTCACAGCCTTGAATACTCCCTCGAAATTGTTCATGTACATAATTTCGGGAAGATCGAAAAGACGCTCCGAAGCAAGATGGGCATACGAACCTTCGCAACCGGCACATGCTACAGAACCACGTTTGGGAAATGGCTGAGGAGGCACAGAAGCTATGTTCTTGAAGTAGTTGAAGAAGTCGCTACCCTCGGAGAGCATGCGTGTCTCGTACGACTCGCTGAGGTCGAAGATTGTGCGGTAGAGAGTGCGGCCATACCCCTCGAATTCGGGGCCAAGACGTTTTGATACATTCTGTAGCACTGTGCGCGCACGCGATGGGTGATAAACAGGGAGATTATTCTCTTTCTTGTACTTTCCGATACCGGATACTACCTGCATGCGACGAGCAAAAAGGTCACACATCTGAGTATCGATTTCATCAATTTCCTGGCGTAGCTTATCCAAGTCCATATTATGTTGTTTTTATCGTTTATTCTTTTTTTACAAATAAGTAGTTTTTATCTTTTTGCCGATGTTGTCAACCATCTGTTTTATTTTACCCCACTTTTTCATCTTTCAGTTTTCACCTTCAACAATCCCTCCAAGCATTGCAAAATCGTTGAAGAACGAGGGATATGATTTTGCCACACAGCCCGAGCCTGATATTACTGTTGCACCATTGGTTACAGTTGACAACACTGCTGCCGACATTGCTATACGATGATCTCCGAAACTGTCGATTGGAGCAAGCGCCTTGGGCTCACCACCATAAACGGTAAATGTATCCTCGCCCACGGTTGAGTCTATTCCCGACGCTGCAAGCACGCTTTTCATAGCAGCAAGACGGTCACTCTCCTTGTAACGCAGACGACCGACATTGGTAAAGGTTGTCACACCCTGTGCCACTGCAGCAGCGACAGAGAGTACCGGAACAAGATCGGGAGTATCCATGCAATCAAGTTCTGCACCAAACAGTTGGGAAGGCATTGCAATTACCTTGTCATCTTCAACAGTAATGAAAGCACCCATGCTACGCAGATGGTCAATTATGGCACTGTCGCCCTGCAACGATTCGGCATTCATTCCACAAACGGTTATCGGATGCTTGCCTATTACACCGGCAACTACCCAGAATGCAGCCGATGACCAGTCGCCCTCGACAACAACACGCAAAGGCATTCTGTACTGCTGGTTTCCTTTTATTCTGAATATATTGGCGCTGCGTTCTACCTGAATACCGGCTACGCGCAGGGCATCTATTGTCATTTCAATATATGAAACACTGGTAAGTTCGCCGGTAACCTCTATTTCGCTATCCTCACTTGCCAATGGCAAAGCAAAGAGAAGACCTGTAAGATACTGCGAGGATATATTACCGGGAATTGTAAATCTGCCGCCATTCAAAGTTCCGCTACAGCTTACAGGCAGTTCATTGGCAGAATGGCGGGTAAATGCCATTCCATGTTCAGCAAGCAGATTGGTAAGATCGCCCATTGGACGCTGAGGAAGTTTACCTGCACCGGTAAAGGTTGCATTGGCACCAAGCACTGCAGCAACAGACATGAGGAAACGCAATGTAGAGCCACTCTCGCCACAGTCAAGAAGACCGCCTTTGCACAATGATACCGGCACAATGGCAAACAGGCCATCGGTATAGCGTATATCTGCTCCAAGAGCATTCAGGCAACGCATTGTTGCCATTATATCATCGTTTACAGCCGAACATTCTATCAAGGATGGTTCTGTAGCCAGTGCAGCACATATAAGCAGACGGTGCGCCTGTGATTTTGATGGCGGTGGCGTTACACACCCTTGCAATGTTCCTTGTACCCTCTTTTCCATAACTCTTATATTACTTGGGACAAAAGGGTTTCAAGTTCCTCAACCGGCATTGTGTGGAGTATGCACTGTCCTACAGCCTTGGGAAGAACCACGGTGATATCACCGCCACGACGTTTCTTGTCAGTGAGCAGAGCTTCGTATACCTGTGTTGCAGTATATTCGCAACCAATGTCAAAGCCATACTTGACAAGCAGCGCCGAGAGCTCATCGGCAACATCGCACAAACCACACAGCGGTGCTATTCTTGCTGCTATTACCATGCCCTTTGCCACAGCCTCGCCATGGGAGACACCAAAGTTACTGAGTTTCTCTATTGCATGACCGAATGTGTGACCGAAATTGAGCAAACCGCGAAGGCCATTATCGTATTCATCCTGCTGCACAACATCGCGCTTTATCTCAACACAACGTGCAACAACAGCTTCGCGGTCAAAAGGCAATGTATGAAGTGTAGAATAGAGTTCCTTGTCAAGTATCATGCCATATTTTATTACCTCGGCACAACCGTCGCGATAGATATCTGCCGGCAAGCTATCCATAAGCGCCGTATCGCAACACACCATGGATGGCTGATAGAAACTGCCTACAAGGTTCTTGCCTGCAGGAATATCAATGGCAGTTTTTCCACCTACCGAACTGTCGACTGCAGCAAGGAGCGTTGTCGGCACATGTATATACTTGACTCCACGCAGATACAGCGAGGCAGACAGACCACCAAGGTCGCCAACCACTCCACCGCCAAAAGCAATGACAGCGTCTTTACGTGTCAACTGCTCCGAAGCCATAAAGTCAAGGAATGCCAGAAGATTTCCGGCACATTTCGATTGCTCTCCCGCCGGAATCACAAACTTGCATGTATTGTAGCCTGCAGCCTGCAGAGAATCCATAATGGCATTACCATAAAGTACATCAACATTGCTGTCGGTAAGCACTGCCAAACGGCAATCACCAAGGAGCGGACGTACAAGCGTACCCAGAGTGGCAAGAATACCGCGCCCTATGAGAATATCATAGACGCGCGAAGCCTCAACATGTATTGTCTTATATTGCATAGATGTTATTTTTCGGAATCCTCCTTTGCCACACGTCCATCGCGCAACAACCGGCATAGTGTTTCAGCGTCATTGGCTGCAATGGCATCACGGTATTCGTGAAGGGAGTTTATCAATAAATCGAGTTCGTTGAGCAGATGGCTCTTGTTCTCGAGGAATAGTTCGGTCCACATGTTTTCGTTAAGACGGGAAACACGAGTAAAGTCCCTGAAACTGCCCGCGCTGTAGCCACGATGGAATTTTGCAGACGGGCTTTTTATAAACGCATTGGAAACCACATGGCACATTTGCGAAGTATAGGCAATCATGCGGTCGTGGAAATCGGCGGTAGTTACAACAAACTTCTTGAAACCAAGCGGTGCAAGAGACTGCTTGACAGTGTCAAGCAGTGCAATATCATCGTGTACCGGTGGTACAATAATGAACGAAGCTCCGTTGAAGAGTGTTGCCTTTGAATATTTATAGCCCGAAAATTGCAGACCCGCCATAGGATGGCCACCTACAAATGTAAAGCCATACTTTGCAGCCAACAAAAAGCCTAATTCACAAACATTGCGTTTGGTTCCGCAAAAATCCACAACCATGGTGCCGCTGGAGAAATGCCCTGCGTTGTCGCGCAGATAACCGGCAACAGCCTGTGGTGTCGCTGTGAGCAGCAAAAGATTACATTCCTTTACATTATCGGTCGCCAAGACCTTGTCAACCACACCCTCAAGCCTTGCATATTCAAGTATTGGGGTATTGATATCAAAAGCATACACCACATGCCCGGCAAGCTTGAAAGCCTTTGCTGCCGAGCCTCCGATGAGCCCTAGACCAACTACTCCTACGACCATTTCTTAATGCATTATGCTACGAATTTCACGTACACGCTGTGCCACCTCATCGAATTGTTCGGGAGTGAGCGACTGCGCACCGTCGCACAAAGCACATACAGGGTCGTTGTGAACCTCAATAATAAGACCGTCGGCACCGGCAGCTGTAGCCGCACATGCCATAGGACGCACAAGGCGTGACACACCTGTAGCGTGGCTTGGGTCAACAACAATAGGCAAGTGGGTAAGTCCCTGAAGAACGGGAACAGCAGCAAGATCAAGAACATTACGTGTATAATTGTCGTAGCTGCGTATACCGCGCTCGCACAGAATAACCTGTTCGTTGCCCTCGGACATTATATATTCGGCACTCATGAGCAGTTCCTTTAATGTAGCCGACAGACCGCGCTTGAGCAAGATTGGCTTATTGCTACGTCCAAGTTCCTTGAGCAGTTCAAAGTTCTGCATGTTGCGCGCACCTACCTGAATGATATCCACATCGGCAAAAAGATCCAGGTGCGAAGCACTCATGATCTCGGTAACAATGGGAAGGCCTGTTGCCTCACGTGCTTTCAAGAGCAGGTGCAGACCTTCGGCACGCAAACCCTGAAAATCATAGGGAGATGTACGTGGCTTGAAAGCTCCACCGCGAAGAATATTTGCTCCCGAGGCCTTTACAGCCTTGGCTACTGCAAGAATCTGCTCCTCGCTCTCAACCGAGCAAGGACCTGCCATGATGGCAAAATTGCCACCACCTATTTTCACCTGATTCTCACCACTACCTACAACAACTACAGTATCCTCGGGATGGAAACTACGGTTGGCGCTCTTAAAAGGCTCGGTAATACGTGTCACACGGTCAATTATCTCAAGGCCCGCAAGCAGGTCCATATCAATCTTACGTGTATCTCCAATGAGGCCTATTACTGTCTGCATCTCACCCTCGGACACATGTACTCTCACATTCTGCGACTCAAGCCAGTGGATTAGGTTGTCCTGTTGAGCCTTTGTTACTCCATGTTTTAATACTGCTATCATAGTATCTGTTTTTTCTTTATATCTGCCGCATGCCTATATAGACACCCGACAGCCAACTCCATGTTTATTAAATGTATCAAGCGCAAAAATAATAAAATTTAAGCACAAAGCCATTTTTAGCAACAAAATATTAAGAATACATTGAAAAACAAGGAATTTTTAACATAAAATCACAAAACAGCAATCATAAATAGAAATATTGAAAATAAAACGAGGCACCCTTTTGAGGTGCCTCGCATGATATTATAATCAGTGACTATTATTTCTTTGCCATCGCCTTTTTCATAGCCTTTGTGATAGCCTTCTCGGCAGCAGCCTTTGCAGCGTTGAGCTTCTTGAGAGCCTTAGCCTCGGCCTTTGCATCGCCGGCAGCTCTTGCAGCCTTTACCTCATCGTAGAGAGCCCAGAGCTTCTTATCTGCAGCAGCCTTCTTCTGCGCTGCTGAATATGCCTCGGCATAAGCCTCGGTTGCAGCCTCGTCCTGAGCATACGCATGTCTGTAACCCTTAACCTCGTTCCAGTGACCACGTGTAAAGTCGGGGAATGTTACAGCAGCACAGTTGTTGTCCATAGACAATGTACCGAGTTCTGCCAAGCAGCACCACTCTGCCATGTCATATACGTCCATATCGAGTGGCAAACCGTTCTGCAAGCAGTAAACAAGACGTGAATCCATTACGAAGTCCATAACACAGTGACCGAGGTCGCGACCCTTCTCAACATATTTCTTGAGGATTGGGTGATAGTATTTTGCCATCATTGCATTTC
>JAFZFM010000115.1 GCA_017555865.1 Bacteroidaceae bacterium | reverse complement strand
TCGATTCCCGACTGAGGTACCATAGATTAATCAGCCCTATAAGGCTGATTAATTGTTTTAGGAAACATACAAGTCAATATTCGTAATAAATTTACAAAAAAAATATGGGCAAATTCTTGTCAATGGTTGTGTTAGCACTTTGTTGCGCCTCTCTATTTGTATCTTGTGACAGTGGTGGAACTTCTGACGGTGTCGAATTCCTTGAGGTAACTATTGATGGAAAAACAACGACAACAGTGCTTGATGTTATCTCGGTTTCTGGAGACGGAGAGTATAATTTTATACAGAGCTGCGATGTTGAAGGCGTGAATTTCATGTTGACGGCATATTCCAATTTGGACAAGTTGGCAGCTTCTTCTATTGGAGAATATAGATTCTGTCCATCTGGCGAGCCACAGAATTTGGATTTTGAAATCAGTGTGTATAATGAAAATTACGACTACGCACATTGTAAAGATGGGGAACATACCGTAACATCCATAAAAAGAAGTGTAGAGGGGATAGCTGTAGAAGGGGTATTCAAAGGTACTCTCCATGACAATCGTAACATTAGTGGGAAGTACAGACTTCTTGTCTGGTAAAACGCAATATTCTTTGATTAGGATATTCCAATAACAAAATTACCAAGACGCCTTTATGGTATCTTGGTAATTTAATATTTACTCAACTTCGTCCGGTTCTATGACTACCGGCATGCCTATGTAACAATAGGGGTAGAGTTTCTTTATATCCTCGTTTCTCATTCTCACACATCCTTCACTGCTGCGGGTTCCAATGCTCTCGGGGAATATTGTGCCATGAATGCCAATATCGTTGAAGCCGGGTACGTCTAGTTTGAAAAACAGTGGACCGTAGGCTTCCTTTCTCATACCTTTGCCATCCTTGAAATCGTGTTTCCACGATGTGGCGTCGTACATCTTTTTTATCTTGAATGTACCCTCGGGGGTCTTGTGGTCGCCTATGCGGGTCTTGTTACCATAGTTTATACCGCAGGCAATAGGACGGCTGAAAAGGGTGTCATTCCTTTCATTCATGACATACAGTTGCATCTGCTTTTTCGATACAACAATACGGTTTCCGCCAAACATGTAAATTGGTAGCAGCAGTGCAAGTATAACAAGTGCGTTTTTCATATTTCTATATTTTATCGTGTCAATGAGAATTTCATACTCACACCAAAGTCGGTTGTTGTGGTGGGGTATGAGTTGGTAGATATAAGCGGTATAGTCTTTTGTCTGTCGAAATAGAAACTGAATGTGAGCATTTTGCTATAGGCGTAGTCTGCGGTGAACGAGTAGTTGAACGACTTGTTTCCGCTTGTTGCTTGTGTTGTTCCCTTATCAATGCTTCGGCATATCGACGAACTGTTCTTGAACGAGAAGTCTGCGCGCAGGTTTATGTCACCTCCCTTGCTGTCGTTCTTGCTCTTGCTGGCCTTTTTGCCGCCATTGAACATGTTGAAGTTCACAATCTTATAGCCAAAGTTCATCGCTATCTCCTGGGTGTATGTCTCAACAAGTTGTATGGCTGTGATACTCAGGTTAAGTACGCGCGACTGTATGAACTTTCCACCTACGGTAATATTGTTGTTGGTTGTAACATCAACGCCAATCAGTGGACTGAAACTCTCGTTTATAGATACGGCACCAATGTTGTAACGGCCGCTTGGTACCGGCATGCCGGTAGATGTGCTGTTGACAAAACCAATACCTTTTGTATATTCCATGTATGTGGCGTATGTGCTGTACGAGCCTACTGCATATACGCTCTTGTATCCATGCTCAATGTTCACGCTCTTGAAATACTTCTGGAAGAATGGCAACTTTGACAGTCCCGAATACTTGATTTTCCAGTTTGGCAACAGGCTTAGCATCTTGGGGAATATCTTGTTGCTGCTTCCTCCGGTGTAGCTGTCGAGGAATGCGGGTATCATTACATCGGCCGAATACTTGTCGACACCACCGTTGGCTGGGTCATATGGCTGTCCTGCCATCTGGCTCTGCATAGGGTAGCGGCTGCCTTCGTAGCGGCTCTCCATGTTGCGGCGGTACTTGTCAAGATTACCTACAAAGTTGTCGAATACCCCCGACTTGTAACCATTGTCGGCATTACCTCCACCAAAAGAGTTGCCTATTGTTATTGTTGTCATTGTAAAACCGCCCGATTCGGTAAACGGCATGCCGTCGTACATGAACTGGATGGTCTTGCTTTGGTTGCGTGTCCAGTTTGCGTTTATGTCAATCTTCAGGTCGGTGAGCGGTTCAAGGGTCATCTTTATCTGCAAATCCTCGGCCGCCGTTGACGAAGCCTGTGAAGCAACGCTGTCGTTTCTCAGCAACCAGTTACGGCGATGGGCTTTTTCCAGGAATGAATCGTTGGTTAGGCCAAATGCAAAATCAAGGCCCGGTGCATACATGCCGTTGCTTCTTCCCTGGCCGAATATGTCGCCGGCGTTAGGCATAAAGCCTGGCAGGTTCATGGCGTATGCATTGGTGTAGTTTACCGATATGTTGCGCACCGACATTAGCGCACGTACCGGATATTGCATGGCCTTTGCAAAATCACCGCGTTCGCCGTTGTCAATACGTGGAACTATTGTAACCTTTACGCTCACACTGTCCTGGTTCTTGATGAGAATGTTGTTCTCGTCAACAACCTTATACTTCAGTTTATAGCTCTTGCCACTCTTTGTACGTGCGGTAATGTCAAACTTCTTGCTTTTCAGGTTATGTGCAAGTGTGGTCACGGTATCCTTCTTAAGCTGTATCTCCTTTACAAAAGGCTTTACTTTTTGTGTCTTGGGCTTGCGTACCTTTGTACTTTTCTTGCTGTTGCTGCTTGCAAAACGCTTGTTGGTCTCCTCGAGATAAGGAATTATATTGTACAGTTTCTCAAGGTTGAATGCGCCCTTTAGCGTTATGTTGCGTTTGTTGGCAATGTTGTTGCCGATATTTACACCCGAAATGTTGTTGCCTCGTTGCCAATTGTATGTGGCCGAGTAGCTTGCGTCGGCTGTTAGCCATTCGAAAATGGGCAGTTTGTTGAGTGGGAGGGTATATGTGGCATTGAAACTCTGCTGGTAGCTGAGTGGGCGTCCAAGGTTCTTTATACTCTGTTTTACAGAGTCCTTCCATATTGCATATTCGTTGGGATAACGCTCCTTGTTTACCGGCAGGAACGGTTCTTCAACTTCGGCATTTGTTCCGGTGCTCAGGTTCATCTTTAAGTTGGTGGTGGGGTCCCACTTTATTGCCAATGTACGGTTCCAGTAGAACTGCTGCGAGAATGTAAGCGGTATCTCGTTATTGCCGGTTATTGAGTTCAGGTCACGTCTTTGCATTTCGTGGTAAGTACGTGTCATGTCGCTGTTGAGCGTAAGGCTTTGTGGGAGTGGGTTAAAACCCCAATCCTTCAAGATCTTGACCCACTTCGACTTGCTCTTTATACCGTCAAAAGGTTTTATTGTCTTTATTGGGCTTGCATAGCTGTAGTTTATCGATGCTCTCCAGTTCAGCTTCTTCTCCCAGCTTATGGTACTTCCGCTGTTGTCGGTTGTTGCGCGTGAATAGCTGAAGCTGAAGTTTGCCGGGTCGTATGGCATTGGTGTCTCGCTTGCAATGTTGAATCTGGCACTGCTTATGCTGAAGTTACGTGATACCGAGCGTACCTCGGTGATGTTCCTGAGCGAATCCCTGCTTGCACCGCTGTATGAGTCAAGTACATCGTCGAGCATAAGGTCGCTGTCGAATGGACTGTATAGCGGCGATGTCACCTCCTCGGTAAACGAGTAGTATGTGGGTAACGATAACTTTATTGCCTCTGGAAGGAAACGACCGAAATCAACCGAACCAGTCAATGTGTATTGGTAGTAGTCGTCGGTACGTCGCGAAGCGAGTTTGTCCTCAAGACCTCCAAAACCGGCTGTCTCAACCTTGCCCTGCGCTGCAAATGAACCAATGTCGCTCAGTTTTATGTTCAGGTTTCCCTGTGCTGCCCAACCGCTCTTGTTGTTGAAACCGAGCAGTCGCATTTCGTTTACCCATACAATAGCCGACTTGTTGCTTGCGGTGTTGTTGCGCAATCCAATCATCATTACCTTTATTTGTCCAAGTGAAGGGCTGCCTACGACGCTTATCCTGTTCTTGGGAGAGTCTTCGTCATACTCGCTGTATATAGTGGTGTTTGTGACACCGCTTGCACCGTTGTTGCGCAGTGTATTGCGTCTGACCTTTATGTCTGATAGTTTGCTCAGCGGAATATCAATCATGTTCTCCTGTGGCCACACCAATGTTGCGGCGGCCGAACTGTTGCCGTCGTATGAACCATGAGGAGTCAGTGTGAGCGGTACCTCATACTCATAGTAGTTGCTCTTGTAATCCGAACCTAAGCGAATGAACAGCGAAAGGTCGTTGTTTCCAAGTTGTGTGGCGTCGCCTTCGGGAGCTTCGGCATGTATGTAGAGCTGTATACGCTCGTACTGGCGTATGTCGAGGTTGCTTTTCTTGTATACTGCACGCGACTCCTTGCTGCCAAGGTTGTTGACATTGAGCGACAGAGCCTGTTCGTTGTCCTGACGCAATTGCGGTTGGCTTGGGTCTATAATACGTGTTATACCCGGGGGCAGAACATAGTTTACCGGAGACCTGTCACCATGTTCCTCTATGCTTACAGACGATGTTGTAAATACTCCCGATACGGTTGGGGCAGTGTTGTGCTTGGAAGCTATGGGCTGCATGTATGGGCGCCAATCGCCGCGAACAAGTTGCATGGTGGCAAAACGCAATGTAATGGGTTTTCTGAATCCGGTCATGTACATGCGTATGAAACGTATTGATGTAAAGTCGCGTATTGTTCCAACAGCTTTTTCGTACTCTTCGACAGGTATACGGAACTTGTACCAGTTTACACTCTCGGTATTGCCATTACGCAGTTTTGTTGTTACTGTACGTTTGTCGGTAATGTAGTTGCTGCCAACATTCATCTCCTCGGGGCGCAGCGAAATTCTGTACTGGAAAAAGTTCTCGTACTCGTCCATTGTGAAATCCTGGTTTGTGTCCTCAATGTCCGGTGTTGTCTTTGCTGCATTGCTGAAGTTCTCGTCCGATGATGTTGGGGAGTTGCCTTCGCTGTTGTTGAAATATTTGTAGCGCTCTATGATACTGCGTTGTGCCGCGTCGTAGTCGCTACCCCTGAAATAGTGGTAGTTGTCACCGGCAGGGTCGGCTGCAATGCTGTCGTAAACCTCCTGGCGTACACGTCCGCGTAGAGCCTCAAGGTAGTTCTTGTATGCGGGGAATTGAGCCTCGTCGCTGCTCGACAATCCGTTTAGACCCACATCCTGCTGCTCGCGGCTGCCCGAATTGTTGTCGAATGCATATACAAGGCTTGTGGTGGTGGGGATACGGCCCCATGCACTCTCCTCGTAACCATTGTTGTTGCCGCTTGCAGGCAATCCGTTCTCGTAGAACTTCTTGCCGTCCTTAAGAATATCCTCCGATACTTCGCCAAGGTTAAAGTACAGTTCACCACCCATTCCACTCTGTTCGTATATGAACGGGTCGAGTAGCCAGAACTCTATGTACTGGATATTTGCACTCTCGAAATCGGTGGTTGTGAGCTGGCGTGTAATACCGCCCCAACGCTTTTCGGGTGCGTTGAGCTTACCGTTGAAGTCCATGTCTGTATCAAGGTTGTATGGACCACGCTCATTGGGGTAATATGTCACGTTGAACAGTGCGAGTGTCGATGACTCTCCATATGTCGACTCCTTGTTGGGGTAGAGCTCGCGCTCATATACTTCGCGTACATAATGGTTCGACAACTGTTCTATGTCGCTCTTGATATGTGCCGGAGTCAGTGATGAACTGCGGCGTGTGAAAAGAGGATCAATGGTATACCAACTTATATGCGCACGGTCATATCCTGTACGTATATCGTTTGTGAGGTTGCTATACGGCATACCTGTTGGCAGTGACGACAGCACCCATTGCGATGGTGAACTTATGTCAATACCGTTTTCGGTACTTTCGAAGTCATCAATATACGAAGCTTCGCTCTGTACGTCGCTCGAAGTACCGGCCTCAAGTCTTGCAAACTCTGCCGACAGACTTATCGACGATGGTACGGTGCAGCTTATGAACGGCAGGCGGTCGACCATATTGGTGAGCCACTGGCTCTGCTTTTTCCAACTCAGGTTCGCGCCCCAGATGAAGTTCTGCAACGGTTCACTTCCCATATCCACCTTCGAGGTCAAAGGTTTTTCGGTAAGTGACATCAATGTACCTCCGAACTTGAAATCCTCGGAGTAGTCATACTTCCAGTTCAGTCCAAGTACAGTCTTGCGCTGCATGTTGAAGAGCGTGTTGCTCTCAAGCGATACCTGTACGTTTGTGCCGGCGTCTATAATACTCTGGTTAAGAATTGTAACAACACCCGATGAGTAATCGACCTGATAGTCGCTGTTCTCTACAAGTGTGACACCACCGGCTGTAACTACAACCGAACCGCGTGGAATGTTTGTTGAACCGGTATTTATGACGTTGGCTGCCGAACCTGTGTATTCACCAATGAGGTAGAACTTGTCCTTCTCGGCAATCTGTTTGGCAACAGTCTTTGTCGAGTCGTAAAGTTCTTCAAAAATATATTTCCGGGCAATCGCGTCATTGTCAATACGCTTTTTCAGGTAACTGCCGAAAGGTTCTACCGATGGGAAGAATATGCGTCCCGATGAGGCATCTACAGTATATCCCTGAATAAAGTCGAATATACCGTTGGGGTTCTCCTTGCTGTTGTTGCTGTCGAGACGGTCAAGTCCCAACATCTGTAACAGTGTGCTGCCTTTCATTCCCGGTTCGGGAAGGTATGTTATGTTTGTTCCCAAACTGTCGCTTGCGTAGTAGATATCCAGTTTGAAACTGTTGTCTTTAAGGTTACGTGTTCCAAGCGAGTATACATTCTTCATCATCAAATCCCAGCAACCGTTGTTGGGTGAGCATGCATTAGGTTTAAGCAGCTTTACGAAAAGTGTACTTTTGGACTCTTTTATGTCGTTGGAGAATTCACCTACCTGATATGTCTGTCCACCGTAGGTGAATTCGTATGCCACCGCCAGCACTTCATCGGCACGCAGTGCAGTCTTCAATGAGATGAATCCCAGTTCTTTGTTCAGCGTATATTCCGATGACGACAGCAGACGGGCGCTCGAAAGTTTTTCATAATCGAGTCCACCACTTATTCCGTCAATGCCGTTTAGTGTACTGTTGACCTTGTCTACGTCTCGAATCTGGGAATATGTACTGTTGATCTCTGCATACAGGTTGTTGGCATTGTTGTATGGGATGTTCATCGCACCCTGTGCTCGCCACATGCTGTTGCTTATGTGTCTGTTTTCGGCAATATCGGTAAAGGCAACAATATTACGCGGGTTGTTGTAGTCACTTGTCTTGTTTGTAACCCATACCTCAATCCTGTTTATGCTTATTCCCGATAGTACGGTTGGCAACTGGGACATGGCTCGGTCGTAGTTGTCGCGGAAATAGTGTGCAAGGAAAAAGTGCTTGTTCTCGTCGTAGTCGGTAATTTCAATCTCGTATGTAGTGAGCTGTGTACCGCCTTGCGAGTTTACTACACTGGTGTTTGATGTCTTTTGCGAGACAACGGTCTGTAGCAACAGTTTACCGAACTGCAGGTCGGCTCTGACACCAAAGAGCGCTGTAGCACCTTTGATAAGGCTTGAGTTGGTTGGGAATGAGATGTTGCCGGCCTCCAGCAGTTTGATAATCTCGTCCTCTTTACCCTCGTACTTGAGGCTTATTTTCTTTGCGTCATAGCTGAAAGTGGACTCCGTATTGTAGTTGAAGTCCATGTTCATCTTGTCGCCGACGCTACCCTTGATGTTGAGGTTTATTTTCTCGTCAAAGTCGAAACTGTTGGTGTTGCGGCTTCGCGAAGGTAGTGATGGATTGTCGGTGCTTTGCAACGAGTAACCCAATTTGATCTCCGCGCTTCCTTGTGTCTTTATGCGTACTCCACCTGGACCGAATATCTTTTCGGCAGGGCCAAGGTCAAAGTGCATGTCGGTGAAATCAAACTTGTCCTTCTTGTTCTGGTTTTCCCATTCGGCATAGTTCTTGTTCCTGAAAAAGTTTCGCATTGAACTGCGCTGTTGCCACACGGCATATTCTTCGGGGCTCAAAAGTATTGGTGTCCCTATAGGGGTATCACCAATACGTGTGACAATGGTGTAAACGCTGTCCTTTTCGTTGTATACTGTGTCTGTAACGATATTCTCCGGGTTCTGCAGGTCCAGAGGCTGGCGTTTCAGATCGTCCACATTCTCGGGGATGGCGTCGGATACAGGATAGCGTGCGGCAATTGTGTCCTGTGTTATAAGTTTTGCCTTTTGTCTTCTTCTTATGGAATGGCGCACTGAATCTCTTGGCACACTCTCCTGTGCAAGTATCCCGATACCTGCAAACATAGTGAGTATTAGTAGTGTCAGTGCTTTTTTTGTCATTGCTTGAACTTGTATGGTCAAAGTTGCTTGAGTGCAAGTTTGATAACCTGCTCGATAGTTGCCTGTGGCTCGCTTTTTACAATGTTCTGCACCACCTTGCCTGCAGCTGTTGCGGGGAATCCCAACATGACGAGTGCAGCAACAGCGCCATCAACGGTATCGTTGTTGACAGTGGCTGTCACGGTAGAGCCGGTAGGGATATTGTCGCCGATACCCTTGATCTTGTCCTTAAGATCAACAATCAATCTCTGTGCAGTCTTGAGACCAATTCCTTTTACCCCCTTTATGGCAACTTCGTTGCCGGTTGCAATAGCCTCGCACAGTTCGTTGACTGTGAATGCCGAGAGAATTGTTCGCGCGGTGTTGCCACCGATTCCCGAAACCGATATGAGCAACAGGAACAGTTCGCGCTCCTGTTTGTTACAGAATCCGAACAGCTGGTGAGTATCCTCCCTTATAACCTCGTATATGTAAAGTTTGGCTTCTTTTTTGCCCTGTAGTGCGCTGTATGTGTTGAGCGTTATGCTTGTTTCGTAACCAACACCGCAACATTCAATAATAGCTGTTGCAGGGGTAAGCTCGGCTACCTCTCCTTTCAAATATTCAATCATAATATAAATATTAATCTTCTTTAAAACGGCGAAATGGCGTTTTTATTGCCGTATCTTGCCTTATGTTGTACAAAAAAGTGATTTCCTGCTTATTGTTTTACAGGTTTTTCAATACGGAGAACCTGTGTGCAGTATTCAATTACGGCAGGACGGTGTGTTACAAATATCAGTGTCTTGCCAATCTGGCTGCTTGTTAGTCTGCGCAACATCTCTTTTTCGGTCACCTCATCAAGTGCCGATGTCACTTCGTCAAGTATAATAATGCTACCCGGACGCAATATTGAACGTGCAACGGCTATACGTTGTGCCTGTCCTTCGCTCATTCCGCCTCCCTTTTCGGTTATGGTGCTGTCCAGCCCGTCGGGCAGTTCTGTTACATAATCAGCACAGGCTATGTGCAGAGCGTTTATCATTTCGGTCTCGGTAGCTTCGGGATTGCCCATGAGAAGGTTCTCCCTGATGGTACCGCTGACAAGACTGTTGCCTTGCGGTATGTATACGAAATTCCTGCGTGTGAGTGTCGATGATTCTTTTTTGCCATTCTCGTTGTATAGCTCAATGCAACCTTCTGTGGGGTTTATAAGTGCTACAAGCAAGCGTATGAGAGTGGTCTTTCCGGCTCCTGTCTCGCCAACGATGGCTGTACAGCTGTTTGGCGGAAAATCGTAGTTGAAGTCTTTTAGAATTATACGGCTGTTCTTGTCGTAAGAGAAGGTTACATCCTTGAAGCGCACTCCGGCCGTTCCATCCATCATTATGGCTTCGCCCTGCTTTTCAAGCGGTATGTCCTCGATCTCATATAGGCGCTCTGCTGCGGTGAGTGACGAAACTATGCCTGGAATATATTGGCTCAAGTCCATGGTAGGGCGTTGTATAAGCCCTACAAGTTGCAGATATGCAGCCATTGTTCCATATGTGATTATGCCGTCGCGAAGGTTTGCAACTCCCCAAAGGAATGCAACCAGATATCCGGCGGCAAAGCCTAGTTGAATGAGAGAGAATGCACCAAGTGAGAACTTTGTGCGATCGGTAACCTGTGAGTGCAGTTTGTCCTGTAATTCCGTAAGCTGTTTCTCGGTCGATGTGTTCTGCTCCAGGGATTTGATGAGTTCCTTATGTTGCAGGCTCTCCTGAAGTACCGATTGAATGCGACTGTCGCTGTCGCGTACATCACGGTTCAGCTTGCGCATGCGTTTTACGTATACACGACTTACAACAAGGCATACCGGCATTATTACAAGTATTGATGTTGCCAGCATGGGGCTCATGCTGAAAAGCAGAATAAATGAACCTATGAGCTGTACGAATACAACAAGGGCTGCCGGAATTGTTTCTGTTATTAGCGATGTGATACTGTTTACATCTCCTTCGAGACGATTGGTAAGGTCGCCGGTATGGTGTTGTTGCAGGTGCAACCAATCGCAACGTAGTAAGCGCGCAAAGAACTTGAGCCTCATTCTGTTGCGTACCTTGTTGCCGGTGACGGCATGTATCCATCGGGTAATACCCCTCGAGGTTATTTCGGCAAGCATGAGTGCTCCAATAACAATACCGGTACCCATCAATGAACCTTGTGAAACACCTGTGGCAATGTCTATTGCATGCTTGCAGGCGAGTACCCATAACAATTGGCATGCAACATCAACAAAACCTATGACTGTATTTGCAACAGCCTGTCCGCGCGCTCCTGTGGAATTCCTCCATAGCCACTTTACCAGTCTGCCGCTTGATATATTTCTTATATTCACTTTGGGAAAGCTTTTTTACACAAATTGCATTACTGCAAAGATATGAATAATATTGGACTGTTTATACTTTTTTGCCTATTTTGGGCTGTAAGTTCATTATATTGTATATATTTGCGAGTATGGTGTTGTCTCTCCCGACCACTCTTTAAAAAAACAAATACTACTCCAATATGAAAAAGTACACGCTACTGTTGTTTGCCGTTCTTGTGGCAACCTACATTTTTATTCCGACTGAATCCCGGGAATGTTTCGATGAAAGCGGTCGTATTGCAGCCGATTTTGAGGCGCGCCGCAGTTCTTTTGCAAATGAAGCATATTTTTCAATCTTCGACGAGGAACTGCAGGGGGAACGTCTTGAGGCCATGCAGTTCCTGTATGCCTACATGCCGTTGCCCGATTTGGTTGACTACCCAGCCGAGTTCTATATGCAGAATGTGGATTATGCATTGAAGGCGCGCAAGGAGATGCCATGGGGCAGCAGTGTGCCGGTAAGGGAGTTCCTGCATTTTGTTCTGCCTGTGCGTGTGAACAATGAGAATATGGACAGTTGTCGCGCAGTCTTCTACAACGAACTCAAGGATAGGGTAATGAATCTCTCAATGCATGACGCGGTACTGGAGGTCAACCATTGGTGTCACGAGAAGGTAACATATACACCAAGTGATATACGCACAAGTTCACCATTGGCAACAGTACGCACAGCGCATGGTCGTTGTGGCGAGGAGTCTACCTTTACTGTTGCTGCTTTGCGTGCAGTGGGTATTCCTGCGCGTCAGGTATATACTCCACGTTGGGCTCATACCGATGATAACCATGCCTGGGTTGAGGCTTGGGTCGACGGCAAGTGGCATTTTATTGGTGCTTGTGAGCCCGAACCAGTGCTTGACCTTGCCTGGTTCAACGCTCCAGCTTCGCGTGGAATACTAATGCATACCAAGGCCTTTGGCAGTTATGATGGCCCCGAAGAGGTTATTAGTGTAACTCCTTGTTATACCGAGATAAACGTTACAGCCAACTATGCTCCGGTTGCAACTACACAGGTTGTAGTGGAGGATGAAAAAGGAAATCCTGTAAAGGCTACAGTTGAGTTCAAGATATATAACTATGCCGAGTTCTTCACTGCAGCTACAAAAGTATGCGACGCACAAGGCTGCGCTTCAATAACAACCGGTCATGGCGATATGCTTGCTTGGGCTTCGTTTGAGGGTAAGTTTGGTTTTGCCAAATTTACCGCCGGAAAGGATAGTGTTGTGACAATAACTGTTGATAAGGATTACAAATATTCAGCAGTTATTGATATGGACATTACACCACCTGCCGAACGTAATACGCTTCCTGAAGTGACACCGGAACAAGTCGCTGAAAACGCACGTCGCTTTGCTGTTGAAGATTCAATAAGGGCTGCATACGTGGCAACCTTCCCCAAAAAGGAGCAGACTATGGAGCTTGCTGCCGAATTGGGTGTAGACAAGGCTTCGTTTGCTACACTCATAGAGCAGTCGAGAGGTAATCATGCAACAATTGTTGAGTTCTTGCGCAGTAGCCCGGTTGATGGGCGTGAAAATGCAATGAAAATGCTTTTCTGCATGTCGGAGAAGGATAGACGCGATGTATCGCCCGAGGTATTGGACGACCATCTGCAGGCTGCACTTGAGGCCGATAAGGATAATGATGTATACTTTAGAACAGTTGTAAATCCACGTGTAAGCAATGAGAAGTTGACTCCTTTCCGTTCATTCTTCAACAGTGTGATTACTGCCGAAGAGCGTGATGCCTATAAGGAAAAACCAAGTTTGTGGAAAGAGTGGTGTAGCAAGAATATTACAGTAGCCGAGGAGTGGAATCCCCAACAGCTTTGCATGTCGCCTCAGGGTGTGTGGGAAACACGTGTGACCGATTTACATTCGCTAAAGATATTCTTTGTTGCAGGCGCACGCAGCATGGGAATTCCTGCATATATAAACGAGGTTACAGGTGAGGTTGTGTACAAGACGGAATGGGAGTGGAGCAGGTTCGACGATTTCGGGCCTATAATAGAAGAGGATATGAGACTTCTCCCCGGAATGTTGAAATTTGATTTTACTCCGACAAAATTCATTGACAATCCAAAATATTACTCCCATTTCACAATTTCAAAAATAGTGAACGGGCGTTTGCAGTTGCAGAACTATCCCGAGGAAGCGACTCTTGAATCAATCAATAATGGAATGGAGTGCGACAACCACCTGCTGGTTACCGGAACACGCATGGCCGACGGTGGCGTGCTTGCACGTCTTGCATTCATTACCGCAGATGGCAATGACAAGGTGATTGAGTATGTGCAGCGCGAAAGCGATGAACGTCTGCAGGTTATTGGCAACTTCAACAGCGAGAACCTTTTCTACGATACCACAGAGCAACGTGAGCGTTCTATGTTGTCGGCTACCGGTCGTGGATACTATATAATAGCTCTTGTGGCTCCCGGCAGCGAACCCGTGAATCACTTCATGCGCGATGTTCAGCCCTATAAGGTCGAGTTCGAGAAATGGGGGCAGAAAATGGTGTTCCTGTTCAGTGACAAGGAGTCTGCCGGCCGTTTTGTGAATGACTTCCCCGAATTGCCTTCAACAGTGGTGTGGGGCACAGATATCGATGGTAGAATCTACAACGAGATTGTGGCAAACATGAAACTGAAGAACCCTAACCGCCCTATAATACTTGTAGCCGATACGTTCAACCGTGTGGTATTTATGTCGCAAGGTTATTCCATTGGCCTTGGCGAGCAACTGGTTAAGGTCATAAAGCAGTTAAGTGAATAAAAAAAAGCCCCGCGGGGCTTTTTTTATTCACTTAACCTTATCTCACAGTTATCAATGCTCTCTATTATTGCGAGTGATTCTACATGCACTCCTTTGTTCCTGAGCATTTCGCTTCCATGCTGGAATGCCTTTTCTATAATGAATCCCATTCCTACAATCTCGGCACCAACCTGTGCAGCAAGGTCGAGTATACCGTTTGCAGCATTGCCGTTGGCAAGGAAATCATCGATGAAAAGACATCGTTCACCTCTCTTTAGGAACTCTTCACTAATGCATATATTGTATGAACGACTCTTTGTGAAAGAGAAGACTTCGCTTTTGAGTATGCCGTTCATTGTACTTGGTACTTTTTTCTTGGCGAATAGCATTGGTACATCAAGCAGGTGGGCTACCATTATTGCAGGTGCAATTCCGCTTGCCTCTACAGTAATGACCTTGTCAATCTTTGTTCCTTCGAAGCGCTTTACAAACTCTTTTGCTATCTCCATCATCAGCTTGCCGTCTATCTGATGGTTAATGAAGTTGTCTACCTTCAATATGCCTCCTTCGATACAAAGGCCATCTTGCATAATGCGTTCTTTCAGTGCTTTCATAGTATGCTCTCTTTAATTGCTCTTACTTCGTCCGTGTCGGTCTCTTTGCGTGCATATTCATCGCTGTCGGGGTTGCCCATTGAGACACCGCTGTGGCGGAATATCATTCCGCTTCCAATGCTTTTGCGTGCCGAGGCATGTATCTCTCCTGCTCCTGTTGCATGTAATATATTTGCAGCATTGTTGCTGTTGACTCCACAACCGGGCATTATTATTATGCGTCCATTGGCTTGCTCAACAAGTTTCTTTAACAGCGGAATGCCGGTTTCGGCGGTTGCTGCCTGTCCCGATGTCAGCACTCGGTTGCAACCGAGTGCAATGAGCTCTTCCAAAGCCTCATGTGGGTTGCGACACATGTCAAATGCGCGATGGAATGTTATGCTCATACCTTCGGCTGCATTTATGAGTCTCTTGCATGTGGTGATATCTATATCCCCATCTGCTGTCAGTGCCCCAATAACAACTCCGTCAACACCATGTTGCTTGCAGGTGCGTATGTCCTGCTCCATGCATGCTACTTCATACTCATTGTAGAGGAAATCTCCTCCGCGTGGACGGATAATAACGTTGAGTGTCAGACCTTTGACCTTGCGTGCCTCGGCAATGACTCCTGCCGATGGCGTTACGCCACCAATCTCCAGAGCTGCGCATAGTTCAATGCGCTCTGCGCCACCATTGCGTGCTGCAATGGCACTTTCTACACTGCCAGCGCAAATTTCAAGTATTTTCATCGCTTGGATTACTGGAAAATTCAAGGTTATACAGTTTTTATTTTGTAATCAATTCTATGATATAGTCTATGCCTGAAGGAACTTCATTGAACATCAGCTTTACACCATCTTTTGTCTTCTTGAACTTTACGGGTTGCTTGTAGCTGTATGTGAATGCTTTTTTAACCTTGCAGTCAAGGGGTAGTGTAAGCTCCTTCTCCTTGCAGTCAAAAATGTGTACGAACAAACGGTTGCCTTTGCGTGTGGTTACACCCCAATCCTGGGCTGGAATGTCGCCGGCTATTGTTCCATATACTGTCTCGCCATTAGTGCGTAGCCATTGGCCCATCTCCTTCATGCGCTCAAGTGCAACTGCTGGTATTTCTCCATTTGGCTGTGGGCCTACATTCAACAATAGGTTGGCTCCCTTGCCCGATGTGCTTACAAGTAACCTTAGCAGTGTCTCTGTACTCTTGTAGTTCTGGTCAACAAGTTTGTATCCCCACATGCCATTCATTGTCTGGCAAGTCTCAAGTGGCAGGCAGCTTACGTCCTGTCCGCTGAGTCCGGCTTTGTTCTCGCCTGGCAGGTCGCGCTCGAATATCTGGATGTCCTCGCCCGGGAAAGGTGTCTCGTGGTGGTTGTTGCCAATGAGACATTGTGGCTGTAGCTTATGTATCAATGCATATTGCTCATCGAGTTGCCAGTTGAATGGAATAGAATCCTGGTCGCGGTCCCACTTGCCGTCGAACCATATTGCACCAATCTCGCCATAGTTGGTAAGCAGTTCGGTCAATTGTGCATTCATGAAGTTGTAGTATGCTGGCCAGTCGGCTTTTGCCTTGTCGCGTCCGATAACCTGTGTGCCTGTGCGGCCCAATGGATATTCATCGCGCGCCCAATCGATATGGGAGTAATAGAAGTGCAGTCTTATGCCCTGCTTGTGGCACTCCTCGGCAAGTTCCTTTATTACGTCACGGCCGAACGGTGTCGCATCAACAATGTTGTAGTCGCTCTGTTCGGTATCCCACATAGAGAAACTGTCGTGGTGGCGGCTAGTAAAACAGATGTACTTTGCACCGGCATCCTTTATGGCTGCAACCCACTCCTTGGCATTGAAACGGTGTGGATAGAAGGCGTCGGCAACCTTTGCGTATTCATTCTTGTCAATAGGGTAGTTCTGCAGGTACCATTCGCCCTGCGCGAACATACTGTATATGCCCCAATGGATGAATATGCCGAACTTGCTGTCGGCGAACTCCTGTCTTGATTTCAGATTCTCTTCGCTTGGAACATATTGTGCCTTTACTGCAGATGGTGCGATAAGCAGCAATGCCAATGCTGCAGCCTGCATGATTCTTTTCATAAAATTCATATTATGTCGTTTGTAGTTTGTCGTTTTATGCAAAAATATACGAACAATGTGAAAAGCACAAATTATTCTATTGATTTCATCATTTTATGCTATTTTTGTATTTGATATATATAATATCGTATAAATTTGGTATCATTTGTGGAAAATAACGTTTAATATAACCCAATATGAAAAAAACATCTTATCTCTTTTATGCAGTGCTTTCTCTGATTCTGCCGTTGCAACAGCTTGCGGCGCAGGAACTGAAACCGACTGTAGATAATGTTACAGTATATCGTATCGAGAATGTTGCCAATGGTAAATTTCTCTCCAATGGCGACAATGTAAATAACGATGCACGCATAATCTTTGCTGACGCCAACACAGAAAGTGCCGGTCAGGAGTGGGCCATGTATCCCACAGAGACCGACGGTGTCTTCTCGTTTGTGAACCCTACATCGGGCAAGGCTCTTGACATGGCTCCCGGCGTGGGGCATCCCGTGCAGTGGAACTATGAGCCGGCGAACCTCAACCAGCGTTTCAAGATTGTGGCTCCAGGAGATGGCTACAACCGTATGGCAAATGCTTCTAATCCTTATGAGTATCTGGCCTTGTCTGCCGATGGCTATCCTATGATGTTGACCGAATATGTTGCCGAGAATATACTATATTTCTTTCACAATACAGGCAAACAGTTCACTCTGGCCAATGTTTATGCCGGCAAGAGCTATGTAATAAGCAATGTCGCTTCAAAGAGTGTAATGACCGCACCTGCAGACGGCAAGCTTGCAGCTCTCATTGATATGAAGGCTTACGTTGAGGGTGACGACACCCAGACCTGGAGACTCTCAAACGGAAAGACAGGTTTTGTGTTTACATCGAACAGTTGCAACCTCTCAATGGATATGTACCTACAAGCTGACAGGACTCCGCTTGTATATACCACAGAGAGCGATAACGAGAACCAGAACGTGAGTCTCGAAGAGGCCGGTGACGGTCATTTCTATCTGACCGGTACATTCAAAGGAACAAAGTACTATCTGAAGGTGAGTGACGGCAAACTAATTGCTTCTACTGACAAGGATGGTGACAACAGTAAGTTCTTCTTTACAAAGGCTGCCGGTCCAAAGGGTAATTACTGGGAAGATCAATATGTGTACGAAGAAAACAAGGAGACCGCGCATGCGACATTCATTCCATACGCTTCAACAGAGGCAATGAAATCCGATGTGAACTACGATAAAGCGTGGCTTACCCCCAAAAAGGCCGACTATCTGTCGCTCAACGGTACATGGAAATTCAACCTTGTTCCCGAACCGTCGGTGCGTCCGGGTGAAGATGACTTCTGGGGCAATGCTGCCGATGTCTCTGCTTGGGATAATATTGAGGTTCCCTCTTGCTGGGAGATGAAGGGGTATGACCTGCCGCTGTATGTGAACGTGGAGTATGCATTCCTCAACAATCCTCCTTATATCAAGAACAAGGTGCCGGGTGTGGGTGACAATCCTGTCGGTTCATACCGTCGTACATTCACATTGCCCGATGGTTGGGAGGCTAAGAATGTGTTCCTGCATTTCGATGGTCTTTACAGTGCAGCATTCGTGTGGGTAAATGGTGAGTATGTAGGTTACACCCAGGGTGGAAACAATGACCACGAGTTTGATTTGAGTGCCCACGTGTGCACCGGCGAGAATAACATCTGCGTGCAGGTATTCCGTTGGAGCGATGCTTCTTATCTTGAGGGTCAGGATATGTTCCATATGAGTGGTCTGCACCGCGATGTATATCTCTATGCAACACCCAGGACTTTCGTCCGCGACCATTATATCACTGCCGACTTGAATTCTACATTTGATGGCGGTTCCATGAAGGTTGCTTTGGAAATTGACAACCGATATGGTGAGCCCGTGAAAAAGAATATTGAGGTTCAGCTTGTTGCTCCCAATGGTAATGTGGTGGCAACAAAGAACGAGATGGTTGAGTTTGCAGCGGGTGTCAAGAGCGCGAATAGAAATGTGATTTTTGAAAATCTTTCATCTCTTACTGCATGGACATCGGAGATCCCGAGCCTTTACACTGTAGTCGTACGCCAGATTAATGCTGACGGTAATGAAGAGATGGTGTTCTCTACAAAGTATGGTTTCCGCAACATTGAGATAAAGAACGGCGTGGTGCTCATCAATGGCAAACGTGTATATTTTAAGGGTGTGAATACACATGATACTCATCCTCTTTATGGCCGTACAATGGATATTGCCACAATGATAAAGGATATTGAACTGATGAAGCAGGCCAATGTGAATCTGGTGCGTACAAGTCACTATCCTCGTGCTGCAAAGATGTATGCGATGTTCGATTACTACGGTCTTTATGTAATGGATGAGGCCGATGTCGAGTGTCACAAGAGCTGGACCGACAAGAAGGACAACAGTATTTCGAGTGATCCTACATGGCAGGCCCAGTATGTCGACCGCACAGTGCGCATGGTCATTCGAGACCGCAATCATCCTTCTGTGGTGTTCTGGTCACTGGGTAACGAGTCGGGTACTGGTGTGAACTTTGATGCGACATACTCCGCTACCAAGGCTCTTGATTCACGTCCTGTACATTATGAGGGTTACTCAAATATCAATTCGGCAAAGAATACAGATATGGATTCAAAGATGTATCCAAATCTTGATTACACACGTAACCATTGCAACAGCAGTATTGGTGGTGAGCCTTTCTTCCTTTGTGAGTATGCGCATGCTATGGGCAATTCTGTTGGTAACTTGCAGGATTATTGGGATATAATTGAGGGCAGCAAATATGGTATCGGTGGTTGTATATGGGATTGGGTTGACCAGTCTATTTATGATCCACAGGCTGTAAAGAACGGTGTACTTGAAAAGAATGGTTTCCCACATTATACAACTGGTTATGACTATCCCGGTCCTCATCAGGGTAACTTCTGCAATAACGGTGTCATAACTGCCGACCGTGCATGGACTGCAAAACTTTCCGAGGTAAAGAAGGTTTACCAGTATGCGAAATTTACATACAGCAATGGTGTGCTACATATAAAGAACAAGTATAACTTCACCGACCTCGACAACTTTGCGTTGCGCTATGCAGTGCTCTGCAATGGCGAGGTGGTTGAGACCAATACCGTGGCAATACCATCTACCGCTCCTGGTGCGACAGCTTCGGTGCCACTCTCGTTGGCTACAACAATGGAACAGGGCTGTGAATATGTACTTAATGTAGAATTGCTTAAGAATGAAGCTGAGGCATGGTGTGAGGCAGCGTATCCAATGGCAAGTGAACAGTTTGTATTGCAGGAGCGAAGCGCCTTGCCGGCAATTGTCCAGGGTGACGAGGCTCTTACAGTAGACAAGAACAACGGAGTCTCTGTATCAAACAGCAGAATAAGTTTCAAGGTGAATTCTCAGGGTTTCGTTACAGAGTGGGTTGCCAATGGTGTCCGCGTTGTTGAGCCCGGTGAATATCCTGTCTATAGTAATATCAGATGGATAGAGAACGAAAGTCCATACGGTCAGCATGCTTTTGGTGATTCCGAAGCTTATATAAATTCAGCAACAGTAACCAGTGTCCGTTCGGGAGATGGCATGACCTGTAATATTACAGTTGATGTGAAACATAACAAATGTCCCTATGTGATTACTTATTCTATATACTCAAACGGCGTAGTGGATATGAAAGTTGAGTACAATCCACAGGCTTCGGGCTTGCGTCGCATTGGTCTTGACATGCTCTTCCCTGCAGGTTTTGAAAATGTCGAATATTATGCTAAAGGACCTTGGGAAAACTATATTGACAGACAGACAGGCTCTTTCCTCGGACGTTATACAACAACCGTTGACGATATGTTCGAGATGTATCCACATCCACAGTCGCACGGTAACCGCATGGCATTGCGTGACGTTACAATGTGGAACCCCGAGAATGGCAACGCAATAAAGATTGAGACACAGGGACAGGTATCGTTCTCACTCTCACATTATGACCAGCGTCAATATCTAACACCGGAACTTCACCCATGGGATTTGAAGAGAGACAATGTTGTGTATGCTACATTCGACTATATGCAACGTGGATTGGGTAATGGCAGCTGCGGACCAGGTACCGAGAGCCAGTATCATTGTCCCTATAATAAGACGCTTACACACACATTGCGCGTGAGTACAATAAATGGTGCTGAAACTGCTGTAGAAAATCCTGGTGTCAATGCATGTCAGGTCAAGTACGATAAGGCAAATCAGGCTGTGGTCTGTACAGGTGTTACCGCTTCAACAGGAGTGGCTGTATATGATCTTGGTGGTATGCAGGTAGGTAAGTCTACCGCTCACGGTGATAGTGTTGCCGTGTCGCTTGCAAGCCAGCCGCAAGGCTCGTATCTGCTTGTTCTCAAGAATGGCGAGAGTGTACGTACACACAAGTTTATGAAATGGTAATATTGTAGATATGAAATGAGATGACTAAAAAGGCTCTTTTGTTGTTGTGCTCGCCCAGGAAATGCATATTTACACTTAGTAAACTGCGCTTTTTCACTCTTCGCACGCCTGAAAATAGCTCTTTTTATTCAATCTCATGACAATAGTGGGCGGCCCATTTTGCTTTTGGGCCACCCACATTTTTCTTTTTAATAAAATATGTTTTGTGAAATGGATATGAATTTTTCAGGAATAGTTATAGGTATAGCCACATTCTTGGTAATAGGTCTGTTCCATCCGCTTGTGATAAAGGCTGAGTACTATATTGGAGTAAAGAGCTGGTGGTTGTTCCTGTTGCTTGGTATTGTTGCTGCAGTAGCTTCGTTGATGGTGGATGACCTGACACTTTCAATACTTCTGGGTGTTGTGGCTTTCTCCTCGTTCTGGAGTATTGGCGAAGTTTTCCAACAAAAAAAGAGGGTAGAGAAGGGCTGGTTTCCGGCAAACCCCAAAAGAAAAATTAGAAAATAGATATAAGTTATGAGAAGATATTCAAAGCATGTATATGTGATACTTTTGTCAATTCTTATTCTATCGCAGTTTGTTGGCTATGTTCATGGTCTTGAGTCTGTAGGAAGTTGGATAACACCACCTATAGCCCTTTTGATTGGTTTGCTTTATGCCTTTATTTGTGGGCAGGCTTATCCTACGCATAATAAGAAATGTTCAAAAATGTTTCTGCAATATTCTGTTGTGGGGCTAGGTTTTGGTATGAATATTGAAGCATCGCTGGCATCGAGTAAAGAGGGTATAATCTTTACAGTACTTTCTGTGTCAGGAACAATTATCCTAGGTTGGTTGTTGGGACGTAAACTGTTAAAACTTGAACGCCGTACATTGTATCTCATCAGTTCCGGAACAGCTATATGTGGCGGTAGTGCCATTGCTGCAGTTGGGCCTATAATCAATGCCAAGGGTGCCGAAATGTCTGTAGCTCTTGGTACAATTTTTATTCTGAATGCGATTGCGCTATTTATATTTCCATCTATTGGTCATGCTTTAGGGCTCGATGAAGTCCAATTTGGAACATGGGCGGCTATTGCCATACATGACACCAGTTCGGTTGTAGGTGCAGGAGGCGCATATGGTGATACTGCTCTTGAAATTGCCACTACTATTAAACTTACACGTGCCTTGTGGATAATTCCGGTAGCATTGTGTACTGCTGTTGTTTTTCGTACCCAAGGGAAGAAGATTGCAATTCCATGGTTCATACTTTGGTTTATTGTTGCCATGGTTGTCAATACTTATTTGTTGGATTCTGTTCCAACCGTTGGTTCTGTAGTCAGTGGTATTGCACGAAAGTGTCTTACTGTCACTTTGTTTTTTATAGGAGCCTCCTTGTCGCATGATGTTTTGCGTCAAGTAGGGTTGAGGCCCTTATTACTAGGTATTTTGCTTTGGATTATGGTAAGTGTCATTTCGTTGGCATATATTGTGTTCGTCTGACATATATTATAACAATAAAAAACTCCTTGATAGTTTTAAAAACTATCAAGGAGTTTTTATTGTCGGGGTGACAGG
>JAFZFM010000006.1 GCA_017555865.1 Bacteroidaceae bacterium | reverse complement strand
CACTTGGCGGCAGCATATTGAGTATTCTCATTTTCCTTTTCCCACCTCTGTATGGCGAGGGATATGAGACTATAAACCACCTTATAAACGGAACATCCGAGAATATCATTCTCGACAATTCTCTCTTTTACGGCCATGCAAGGTTCCTGTTCCTGTATATGTTCTTCATTATACTGTTCAAGGCTTTTGCTTCAACAGTAACCAACTGTGGCGGTGGTTGTGGTGGTATATTCGCACCCAGTCTTTTCCTTGGCTGTGTTGCAGGCTATCTGTTTGCAAGCCTATGCAATATGACCGGTTGGGGCGTTACTGTCTCCGACAAGAATTTTGCACTTTTCGGTATGGCGGCCCTCATGTCCGGTGTGTTCCATGCACCACTTACCGGTGTATTCCTTATTGCCGAACTCACCGGCGGATATGCTTTGTTCCTGCCGTTGATGATAGTATCGGTAATATCATATCTCACAGTCAAGATTTTCGACAAGAACAATATCTATGCAATACGTCTTGCCCAGCGCGGTGAACTCATCACACACCATAAGGATCAGGCTGTATTGACAATACTCAAGGTGTCCGATGTGATAGAGAAGAACTTTGCAAAGATTGCTCCCGATATGGATCTTGGTGCTCTCACAGCCGTGGTTGCAAAGACAAAACGCAATATATTCCCGGTAGTGAATGCAGCGAACAGGCTTGTAGGCATCCTGTATCTCGACGACATAAGGCATATCATGTTCCGTCAGGAACTGTATCACCGTTACGATGTAGCCTCTCTCATGCGCGAAGTTCCCGAAAGGTTAAGCATTGAGGAGCCTATGGAGGCTGTAATGCGCAAGTTTGAGGAGACTGGTGCATGGAATCTCCCGGTAGAGGATGTAGGCGGTGAGTATATAGGATTCATATCAAAGTCGGCAATCTTTACCGCATATAGAAAAACATTGTTGGAATTTACATCAGATTGATAATGGAAAAATTGAGAATAGTATATTTGGGAACTCCCGATTTTGCGGTTGAGCCGTTGCGTCGCCTGCTCGAACTGCAGCATGCCGACTCTGCTTGTGGTTACGAGGTCGTAGGTGTTGTCACAATGCCCGACAAGGTAATCAACAAACGTGGAACACAGTTGCTCATGAGCCCTGTAAAACAGTTTGCTGTAGCCAATGAACTTCCGGTTCTTCAGCCCGTTTCGTTAAAGGACGAGGAGTTCCAGACAGCTTTGCGTGCCTGGAATGCCGATTTGCAGATTGTTGTAGCTTTCCGTATGCTCCCTGAAAGTGTGTGGAACATGCCACGTTTGGGAACATTCAACCTGCATGCCTCTCTTTTGCCACAGTATCGTGGTGCAGCGCCTATAAACTGGGCCATAATTAACGGTGACAAGGAGACCGGTGTTACAACCTTCTTCCTAAAGCACGAGATTGATACCGGCGATGTGATACGTCGCGATGTAGTTGCCATTGATGAAAGTGACAATGCCGGTACGCTGCACGACAAACTCATGCTTGTTGGTGGCGAAGCAGTACTCTCTACTGTAAAGGAGATTGTTGCCGGTACTGTGGCAGCTATTCCACAGGATAATATGTATGGTAGTGTTGAAGAACTTCGCCCTGCTCCCAAAATTTTCCGCGATACTTGCCGCATAGATTGGAGCAAAACTGTACAGCAGGTATATGATTTCGTACGCGGAATGTCGCCATATCCTGCGGCATGGTGCGAACTGACCGATAATTCAGGTTCTGGCATTGCACTCAAGGTATATAATGTTGTCAAGGAGTTCTGCGCGCACGACAAGGCTCCCGGTACAATTGTCACCGATGGCAAGAACTTTTTCAAGGTTGCCGTTCAGGACGGATATGTTTCACTTGCCGATGTTCAGCTTGCAGGCAAGAAACGTATGAATGTGGTGGATTTTCTGCGCGGCTTCTCAACCGAAGGTATAAGCATGTCGCTGTAAAGATATATATGTAAAAAAGATTCAGCCCTGATAGCTATCAGGGCTGAATCTTTTTTTTACGTTTCGATAGTCCGTTGTTTATCTTTATTACAAAGATAATGCAGCTGCATGCGCATGTGACTGCATTGGTAATGAACATAGACCATATTATACCGCCGTTGTGCAAAAGTCCTTGCAGCATGAATGCAAATGAGCCTATAGCCATCATAAGGAATGTTGGCATGGCAATGCCGTCGGTGCTGCGTGTGCGTATTGTTGTAACTACCTGTGGCAGGTAGCCCAGTATCAAGCAAATGCTTGCAACGTAACCGCAGATGGTATATATTACTCCCTGTTCCATTGTTTTTTTATGCAACAACAACTGGAACAGTAAAATAGTTCCCTATTGCTGCAGTCAGTTCTTCTCGAACTGCATCATTGCCCATCGGTTATCCTCGGCATAGTCTATGTACTGTAGGCCATGTTTTGCAGCCTCCTCTTTCAGTACCTCCATGTCATCGGTGTAGAAACCGCTTATGAACAGTCTGCTGCCACTGTGCATGGCCTCGACATAGTTGCATATGTCTGCAAGCAGAATGTTACGGTTGATATTTGCTATCACATAATCGAAGGAATCGCTCTCCTTAATAGCTTCTGCTCCTCCCAGACGCACCTCAATGTCTGGTGTGTTGTTGAGCAGAATGTTCTCCTTGGCGTTCTCGTATGCGAATTCGTCAATGTCTATTGCAACAACATCAGTGGCACCATGTTTGCGGGCAAGGATTGCAAGCAGGGCTGTGCCGCAACCCATATCCAGAACACTCTTGCCGGTCATGTCACTGGCAAGTATGGCACGCAACATGTGGCATGTTGTCTGGTGGTAACCTGTACCGAATGCCATCTTTGGGTCAATGAGAATGTCGTAACGTGCTGCCGGAACATCCTTATGGAATGTGCTGTGTATTACACACTGGTCTCCCAGGACAATCGGCTGGAAATAGTTCTTTTCCCACTCGGCATTCCAGTCTTCGCCCTCAATGAACTCACTTTCTTGGGTGATGGTATAACCCTCGATGGGGAAATTCTCTATAGTCTCGGCCAGTACTGCGCTGTCATATAGTGCATGGGGTACATATGCGGCCATGCCGTACTCCTCGTTTACAAAACTCTCGAAGCCAATCTCGGCAAGTAGTGCCGAAAGCACATCGGTAGCAATTTCATCATTGGGGGTGACGGTAAGTTTTACTTTTGTATAGTCATTCATGATGTTATCGGTTTTTTTAAGTGAATTATTCTGTTGTACAGTTTTTATCTGCATACTATGCGAAAGTATGAAAAAACGGTGACCTGCGCAACTGCCTGCACCAAAACATTGGAACTTCCGGTTACTGCAGGTGGGTTCTTGACCTGAACCGCAGATAGAACATTACTCCTGCGCTTGTGAGTCCAAACGGGAACGACATCCACACACCCGGCAATCCCCAGTCAAGGACAAACCCGAACATGTAGCCTGCAGGCAGTGATATTATAAAGTATGCTATAAAGGCATACAGCATCACTGGTTTTACATCCTCAATACCGCGCAGGGCATTTGAGAAATTGCATTGCAGACCATCACCGAACTGGAATATGATGAACGGTATGGCTAGTTGCGCCGCAAGTATTGCAACCTCGGCGTTGTCGGTGAATATGTTTCCCATGTGGTTACGTAAAAGGAATATCGACAACGAGGCAACAACTCCCATCATCAGTATCAGGTGAAAGCCCGCATTTGCTGCCTGGCGAATCTCTCTCTTGTCGTTGCAACCGTTGTAGTAGCTCACCTTTACAGCAACTGCTGCAGCCATGCCATAATACATCATAAAGCCCAATTGGCTCATTGTACACATTATCTGGTGTGCTGCCAAGGCTGCAGTTCCAAGCCAGCCTACCATTATTGTCGCAAGGCTGAATGAGGCTGTCTCCATTCCCATCTGCAATGCTACGGGTAGTCCAATCCTGTTCAGCAGTTTCTGGTCGTTACGGTTGATTGTTGAACTTTGGAATCCCTGTCTGTATACCCTGTACCGCTTGCTGCGGAAGAAAAGCAACATGAAAATAGCAAGCATGGCCATGCGCGAGAGCAGTGTCGATATTCCTGCACCAAGCAGTCCAAGTTCGGGCATTCCGCAGTTTCCGAAAATGAATATGTAGTTACCTGCTACGTTCAGCACGTTTCCGGTGAGCAGAATCCACATCGATGTACTTGTGTCGGTAATACCGTCGGCGAATTGCCTGAATGCGTTGAACAGCATTATGAAAGGGATGGATATCAGCAACACCAGATAATAGGGGCGTATAAGCCCCATCAGGCTTTGTGGCTGTCCAAGGCGTTCAATGTTCAGGTACAATATACCCATTGCCAACATTATGAAAATTGCAATAACGCTGTTTGCCACAAGTGCATTTTTCAATGTACCTCCAATCTCTTTCAGTTTGTTGCGGCCAAAGAGTTTGCCCACGATGGGGGTTAGACCGTATGAGAATCCTGTGGCAAATATTATAGCAAGGTTGAACATATTGTTCACGAAACCGGCGGCACCAAGGTCGTCCGTACCATGACGGCCCACCATGAATGTGTCGGCAAACGATACGAATATAATGCCAATCTGCCCAATTATTATGGGCAGTCCCAGTTTTGCAAGTTCCTTGTAGTGCCTGATATAGGGTTTCATGCGGCGTAAGGGGGTGACAGTTACATTATGGCTACAAGTTCCATTTCAAATATCAGGGTAGAGTAGGCCGGTATAGGGCCACTGGCGCGTGTGCCGTAGCCTTTGTCATATGGTATGTATACCATCCAATGGTCGCCTATGCGCATTTGTGTCAGTGCAATCTGCCATCCTGTAATCAGGTCGCTTACTCGAAAAGCCTCGGGGTATCCGCGCTCATAGCTGCTGTCGAACACCTTGCCGTTTATAAGGCTACCCTTGTAGTGTACTGTAACTACATTGCCAAGACGTGGACTGCGGTCACCTTCTCCGCTTTTGATGATTTTTACCAATACACCCTGTGATATTTCCAGCAGCTCCTCCTCGCCATCGCGAAGCGCCTGCATAAAAGCCTCGTTCTTAAGTTTGTATTCGGGATTCTTTATCTTTGCCATTTTCTTATGTCCAATAATTATTCTTCACTAATGAGCTGTTCTATTGCGCGACACAACTGGTCGGGGCACGATGTTGGCTTGCCGTTGCAGCTTATTCCCTTGAGTCTTGCAATCACATCCTCGTACTTCATTCCTTTTACAAGGCTGCTTATACCTTGCAGGTTACCGCTGCAGCCGCCAAAGAATTTTACATCCACAACGGTTCCGTTCTCTCCTGTTACTTCAATGAAACGTGAGCATGTGCCGTGTGTCTGGTAGGTTATTGTCTTCATGGTATTCTTTTTTAGTCTGTTTTCTGTTTGCGAAGGTACGAATAAAAAAGCAAGAGGCTGACTAAAAAGGCTCTTTTGTTGTTGTACTCGCCCTTAAAATGCTCATTTACGCTTGGTAAACTGCGCTTTTTAAGGATTTGCACGCCTAAAAACAGTTCCTTTTATTCAACCTTATGACAAAAGTGGGCGGTCCATTTGCTTTTGGACCACCCACTTGTTGCAATGGTATATTTTACCATTTTTTATTTTACAAACACTTTCTTGCCGTCAACAATGTAGATTCCTTTATTTGGGGTGTCAATCTTTCTACCCTGTAAATCGTAAATAGTTTTCACATTCCCGTTTTCAGTTTTTACCTTGTCGACAGCAGTTTCGCCATTGCTGTAGGTAAGGGTAAGCTCTATGTTGCCGGCAACGTACGCAAGTTCATCGTATACGGCATTGCTTGACTTGAAACTGTATCCCTCGATTATTGGTGTAATGAGAGTATATGAATCTCCACCCTTTACATATCTTGAACCACTTGATAGTTCTTTGCCATCCTCGTCAACACACTTGTACGATACGTTGAAGTATGGGTGTGGCTTGTAGCTGTATATGATGAATGGGTGACCATCGTCCCAACCGGTAAATGTGTTGTCGGCATTACCGTTCCAATAATAGTTGTTGCCTGTACCCTTTATGCTCCATGTCTTGTAGTCGGAATTAAGGTTGAATATGAACTGCTCGGCAGTGTTGCCACCTGTTACCAATGAACCGCGCAACAGCTTTGGAATATATATACCGTAGTTGTTCATTACAGTGAATCTGTTATCCTCACCCTCAAGGTTCCATACAAATGATGGGTTGGCTTCACTAATGTTGTTTGTGGTTGTGATTCCAGCACCTACAGCGCTTGCACTCAGGAAACCGCTGCGCGATGTTTCGTTCTTTACATTGCATATCAGGTACGACGCACCGCCTTCAAGTTCTGTTACAGCTTCGCCAATGGCTGCTGCACCCATGATACCCTCGGTCTCATAGTATGCCTCGATAACAGTGTCCTCGGTTGGTGTAATGGCAGTACCTTCCTCGTTGCAACCAACAAATGAATAGAACTCCACTGCAGGGCATTCAACAGTGTGTGTGTCGCCAATAGTACATGGAACTGTGTATTCGGTAATAAGGTTTCCGTCCATTGTGTAGCAACGGTATGTAACACTGTACGAAACTCGCCTGTATGTGACATTTATCACCTTGTTCTCGTCTATGTTGTCAAACACAGGTGCTTCGGTACTGCCTGTGGTCTCATACTTCACAATCTCGTGGTTGGCAATGGCAGGTGCAGCAGCAGTAAATGATTTGCCTGCAGTAGCAGCTTGATATGCTGTTGTTATCTGCTCTCCGTTCTCGTCGGTACATACATATACAACCATGTGTACCTTTTCATATATCCAGCCTGTACCCTGTGGGTAAATGCCACCGGTGTTCAATGTGTTGGGGTTTGTCACGGCACGTTCCGACAGCGGATATATGGCTGCGTCGCCGGCTTTGATACTGAAATCGCCACTCTTTGTGTTGTATGTGTTTGTAAGTGCAATACCGCTCTCGCCCATAGCAAGTGGAGCTGTAGTGTTGCTTATGTAACGTCCAGTTACAGCATTGCGCAGTTTCATGCTCTGTCCGCCGTCTGTTATCGAAGATTCTGTTACTTCCCACACGTCGGCACCATATTCCTGCTTTGCAGCAGTAACCTTACCATTGTTATTGTCGTACAATGTCCAGCCATTGAATCTCTCGGTATTGTTTATAATGCGGTACAATGTACCTTCGGCAGGGTATTCAATCTCAATTTCGGTATTCTGTGCAACCAATGGACGGAATTCCCATATACCACCGTTTCCATCGGCAGGGTCGCTCCACAGGTTAATTGAGTATGTCTGTCCCGGGCCGGCATAGTTCAGACACATATTTGTGTTTGAAACCTTCTGGCTGCGTATGCTGTAATTGTAGTTGCTTCCATTCTGTGCATATACCCTGTCACCAAATATAAAATCGTAGTGACGGTTGCTGTTGTCATAATCCCAACGGCCGGTGTTGTTTTCGGCTGTAGGTGTACCCTTTACCGAACCGTTTGGCTTTGCTTTGTTTACCAACGCCCAACGCTGTGGGTTAGCAGGGTCCTGCATGAAAGCCCATAGCTGGTAGTCATATCCCTCGTTGCTCTCATCCTCAATTATAGCACTGTTCCACAGGCGACCGGCCTTGGCATTTCCGGTACCAATTTCGCTGGAGTTCTCGCGCAACAGCTGTATGCAGCGTCCGGAGCGTGCGTCGGTTGCAGTTGTCACAATGCGGTACCACACCATATTGTCTGCAGTGGAAGCTGTTGGCATTACCTTGTTTTCGTTACCGCTGTTTCCGCTAAGGATGTAGTGGCGGCCATATTCATAGTTATTGTAGTTGAGCAGCAATGTGTCTTTGGTTATACGCTGCTGGAAATCGCTGAAATTCTTCTTTGACGCAGGTGTCCAACCGGTTTCGGCAATGGCAATCAGACGTGGCAATGCAAGGTATTCGAGCAGATAGTTGCTCTGTACATGCTCGGTCCAGAATGTTCCCTGTACACCCACATAATACTTCTGCAACTCTGCAGGAACATCTGTCGGAACAGGAACATAGTTGTATGTCTTTTGTACAGTGTCGTCGCCATATCCTGCACCTGTAGGTTCGCCCGGGTCGGTGCTCTGTTTGCGGTTGATGTAGTATGGTCCCCATGGAGTGATTACCGACTTCATGCCATACTCTGCAGCTTTGCGTGCGCAGGGCTGTACCTGTCCACTTTCCCAGCACATCATCATACCGCCAGTGCCCTTGATGAGCTCCTCGTTTGTGCCGTTTGCGGTAAGGCTCTCGTTCCACATTATTACGGTACGTTTCTTGTCGCCCTCCTTCGATGTAACATAGTCCGAAATCTCGCGTACAAAATGTGATTGCAGCTCGCGTACGTTGCTGTATCCCATCTTTTGCATCAAAGCCTTGCACTCGTCATTGTTCTGCCATGCGCTTGTAGGTGTCTCGTCACCTCCAATATGTATCTGGCTGTATGGGAACACCTCTATCACCTCGTCGAGCACATCCTTTACAAACTGTACAGCCTGTGGGTTGGCAACATTCAGCACATCGCTGAATATACCACCGTTTACCTGTACGCTGTGTGCACCGTTAGGGGAGCAACTGAACTCGGGATATGCAGTGTTTACAGCACATGAGTGCCCGGGGAACTCCACCTCGGGGACAACCTCAATATGACGCTCTGCAGCATAGGCTACAATGTCGCGGCACTCTTCCTGGGTATAGAAATATGGGCCGTATGGCTCGTTGATATAATAACCACCATATACAGGGTCAACACTCCACGAGTTGTTGCGCACCGCACCGACAGTTGTCAGTCGTGGATATTTCTTAACTTCGAAACGCCAGCCCTGGTCATCGGTAAGGTGCCAATGGAAGCGGTTCATCTTATAATATGCCATTACATCTATCATGCGCTTGATCTGCTCTACAGTGAAGTAGTGGCGGCTTACATCAAGCATGAAACCACGGTATTCAAAGCGTGGAGCATCAACAATACTCACTACCGGCAGCGAATACTCTGTTACGTTCACATCCTTAACCTCGGCCATCACATTTGCCGGCAACATCTTCTTTACACTCTGGAATGCATAATAGAAACCATTTGAGCATGTTGCAGAGATATTTATTCCCTGTGTTGTAAT
>JAFZFM010000114.1 GCA_017555865.1 Bacteroidaceae bacterium | reverse complement strand
TTTCACCGACCTTCCTTATGCCGGCATACACAACTTTGGCGGCACGATAAATATACGCCCGACAGTAACACCCAAAATGCGCCGTTTCGCCTGGGCTATGTACCACAAGACCAAGGGGGAGGATAAAAACGAGTTCAATGTATGGAAAGCCCTTGCCCTCACAAAGAAAAAGAAGCTCGATATACAGGTAACCATTCCACAGCGTATGTTCCTCAACGACGCGCCCGAGATACACGAGGCTATAGAACAGGCTGCTGTCAATCAAATAGCCCAAATTTTTAACAACCTATAAACACAATCCTATGGAAGAACTTTTATTAAAGATGTTGCGACACATCAAAGAAGAGATACCGGAACTGTCGTATATCGATGAGGATACCGGGCAACTCGAAACAAACGAGGATACATATCCGGTTACATTCCCCTGCGTCCTCATTGGTAACACACAGATTAATTGGAAAGACCTCGGTGTGTCAGGTTCGCAAAAAGGAGACGGAAGCATTATTGTGCGCCTCGCCATAGACTGCTACAGCGACACCCATATCGGTTCCACACAAGAGGAAGGGATAACAGAACGGCAACGATTTGCCAAGCGCATATTCAAAGCTCTGCAATGTGAGGTCCTATGCGAGTCCGTCAGCCCTCTTTCACGTATCAAGTCGCGCGACTACACTCTCCCGGGGAACATAAAGGTCTATGAACAGATGTACCAATTCGACATCCACGAGGAGATGGATTAACCCATCTTACGAAGAGCCGAGATACTCTCACCTGCGTCATCGCAAAACAGTTCAAGCTGCTTGAGAGTCAATCTCGGCTTCTTTATGCGTGCCGGAACGGTCAAGGCTATATCTTCAAGTTCCTTGCACTTCTTGCGAATGATGCTCATTATTCGCTCTTCAGATAGAAAAAACTCCTCTTTCGACAACACTTTCAAAGCATCGTCGAAACGTAAGCGTTGCACTTCCGTCCAATAATAGTACCGACGGCACAACGCTTCATCTCTGCGTTTTATCAAATCTTTATCGCGTCCTCGAGGCATATATACGATTTTCTGCAAAAATACTCATTTCCAACAAACTTATAACAAAAAGCCCCTGCATTTTATTATAACACAGGGGCTTACAGTTACACCGTAACGGATTTTGTTTACAATCGGCAGAAGCTTGGCTCAAGTCGGTTCCAGACCTTGTTCTCGTCACGAACCCAGAAGTAGTAGTTGATTGCAGTCTGCTGAACAACATTGCTCTCGCGGAATAAGTCCATAATTGCCTTATACTCTCCGTCGAACTTATCCTCCAGCTCATAGAGTTTGCTGATACTCTTATAGTCCAGCGCACCCTGTCGGTTACGGGCAAGTAGCGACATCGCCAACTGATACATCGGGTCATCAGCACCCTTGGTCGAGTTGCTAATATACTTCTTTAGGTACTCAATCAAACGTTCAGCAGCAACATCGGCACGTTCATCAAAGCCCTTCACCTTGTTGCTACGAACCTCAAGCTTGAAATCTCCCTCCGTAATGGAGAAACTCAACTGCCCGTCATTGCGCAGATGGCCATACTCACGCATAAGGTCATAGAAACCTCTCGCACTGCTGTCAAGCCAATTGCGGAATGCCTTTGTTACATCTGCAAGGCCAAGAACCTTGCTTTTGACCTCCTCAAGAAAATCACGGCGCAGAGCCTCGTATGTCTCACGGCGGTCAATCTGCTCCTGCTGTTCTGCCTTGCTTAACTCTTCCATCAAGGCCTTGCGCTGCTCGGCGCTCAATCCTTTTGTCAATTCTTTAATGTCCATAATCTCAAAAATTAAAAGTTACTGTTCATTGTGTTTTTTAATCATCATTTTTAGTTTCTTGTATAACTGTTCCAATTCTTCTATTTCAAGGTAGCGAAACTGTTTCCCGGCTATACGAGGGTTCAGGCAGAACCGATCTACAATCTCCCAGCTCGTAGTGTCCACGCCATATATCTGCATCTGGTGCAACACAGCGCTTCGTTTCTTCTTTTTCAGTTTCACATACTGTTCGCGTAATGTAGTCCCGGCCATCTGCTCAATAGCATTACAGAGATCCTGATATTCGGGCAGCGTCATTTCGCGGAGGCTGGATGTCCTATCCTTTGTAAAGCGAAGCACCATCAGTTGCTTCAGCTCCTCTTTATCGCCCCGGTACTCCAATCTGTTAAATATTGCATAGAACCGGGCAAAGTTTGTTACCTGCTGACTCATTTTTCAAATAGTTTTATTAGTTCCTGCGCTTTTTCTACTGCATCTTCAAGGTGTGCGACACCGGTTTCTGCATCCATAAGTGCTGTTTGTTGTCGCGTTGTTGCCTCGCCGCTATCCTGAATATCCCTATACTTATCGTATAAATTCTGTTGCCTTTTTAAGGCTGTTTTCATTACCGGTAATAGTAATTTGCATTCATCAACAGTAAGGCACAATGTATATTCCAAAGGTTTGCCGTTATACGGTCTTGTGTGGTCAAGGTATGCCATAATCATTCGTTTTTAATTTATTACTCAATTCTCTCACCCAATTTGATTATATAAACATCGTCATTAGGAGCCCCCCATTCCTTACGTCCTTTACCAATGGAAATACTCCTACATTCAAACGTCATAGTGCGATTTGTATATCCACAGTGAAATATCACAGCATCAGTAATCCCTATGCGCCTAATCCAATATGGTTTTACCTCGCGGTACTCCTCGGTCTTTTCACCTCGTTCAATCATATCGTACCAACAGCGTTTGAGAACTAAATGTAGAACCCTCATATCACTAAATCTTTTTGATGTTCACTTTACAATCCTTATAGTGTGTCCGCACATAGTTGGCAAACAGCACATCCGTAGTCTCTACCACCCGAAATCCCCGGGTCTTTGCCTTGCGAATTCTCAAGTCGGTCTCAACCCGTCGGGCAACCCATTCATCGACCACCGAACGCGTATCAAATTCCCTTACCAGCAGTTGGAACACCTCCTTACCTGCACAATACTCAAGAACGCCCATCACTCAATCCAACATTTGGCAGCACCCTCTTCCCATATTGTGAACGGGACACCTGGTCTCTCCATAAATCGGCTCTTACAAACCGCCTTGAAGCCCTGAACGAAGATTTTAATGTCTGCATCATACTCAACCTTCTTGGCAATTCTGCCGTCAGGGCGTACACCCTCGGCGTGGCTAATGAATATCAGCAGTTTGTTCGAGTGCTTCTCTTTCAGTTCCTTGTAGCCTTGGTATGTCAATCCCGAATATTGGAAACTGTCGATTATCACGATGCCAGGACTCCGTTTTCGGCTCAATCTCTCGCTGAGTTCCGCCATAGACTCTCGGTCCAATATCAGCAACTTGTGGTTCACTTCCTCCATATTGTGCCTGTTCAGCGACATCTGCAACGACTTGCCGGTACTCTCCTCGAGGCTGTCGTAAATAACCCTGTCAAACTTGCACAGGTACTTCACAAGCTGCATAGCAAAAGAGCTCTTGCCGTTGCCCGGCTGTCCCCATATAATCCAAGTACCTGTTCTTGCAGGTCGCCCCAATGAGTCCTCCCAGGCTCCCGTAAAGTCGAAAGTCGGGATATTCATATTCTGTATCTCCACAGGGCTGTAAGCTCTTTTCAGTTTCATTGCAATTCTGTTATTGATTCTACTTTATGTTTCAGGTAACCGAAGTTTATCACAGGTGGGTTGTGTATCGGGCAAGGCTCGCCCACCTTCAACATATCCGAGGGCATATAAGCACCCACCCAAACACTTCTCTGATACGGTCCGGCATCTACAACCTTATCGTTCTCATCGGTCACGAACCAAAGGACATCCTGTCCGTTATCTTCAATCGTTATCTTTCGTTTCATTTTTAATATCCTCCATTTTTTTAAGTTCCAAAACAAGTAAGTTTGCAAGAGCAACAGCCGTCGATGCTGCTTCGGGTAAGGTTTCAGCAGTACACCTCGCCAAGACAGTGGGATAGACCTCTTTCGCTATCTCATAGCGTCTCTGTTCCCAATCGATACCGCCCTCCAACTGTAGCGGTGTAAAAGTCTCTTTTTCCATATCAATCCTCCTTTTTAAGTTTCTCAATTTCGGTGTAAACACGGCGCAAGCCACCGCCCGACAAGTTCACAAGGCTACGCACATCGGTACCCTTCGGGGCATTGAGCTTCGCCACAATCATAGCCTGTGCCTTCAGGAACTTCTCGCGTTCCTTGCCGTCCTCTGGAGTCACTCGGCTGTAGGTATCGCCATATCGGGAAAGCATCTCAGTGTA